>DJWN01000138.1 GCA_002440975.1 Bacteroidales bacterium UBA6229 | reverse complement strand
CTCCTCAGGCAAACTGCTATACAAAGCAAAGCCAGGCAGTCATTTTCACAAGATTGATGTGGCACATTTGCCCAAAGGATTGTATCTGGTGAGGCTGTGGGATGGAGAAAGGTGGTATGTGGAGAAGCTGGTTGTGCGGTAGGTTTTTGTTTTTATGCATAAGAGTTTTTCTACAAACGCTAATGGGGTGTTTACGGTTTTCAAGAAAGATTCGCTGTAAGGCACTATAATTTGATGAGTTTTTACTGTTATTTGTAAGCAATCTGTTGAGAAACAAGGGGAGACAAGCAGGGTGAATAGAATCACTTACTTCAATGGGGCATTCTGCCGGCATAAAAAACATTAAATTTGTCAGCTGAAAGTAACATGGCTTATTTTAATGGCTCAGAAAATCATCCTGGATATTGGCAATACCTTAATCAAATTGGCTCATTCTGAGTCAGGCTGTTTGCGTGACGTTCAAAGCTTCGGGAGCGAAGAAGATCTTTTGAATTGGATTTCACAGCACTCCTATTCCGGTGGGATTATTGGTTCTGTAAAGGAATTGCCGGCACGATTGCAGGGCTGGACAGAAGAACAGAACAATATGATACTCCTGGATGCAAAAATCCCGCTCCCATTCAAAATTGCCTACAAAAGTCCGCAAAGCCTGGGAGCCGATCGTATTGCACTGGCAGCAACTGCTTACGAGCGTTTTTCTGATAAAAATGTATTGGTGATCGATATGGGCAGCTGCATCACCTACGACTTGCTTACGGCAGAAGGTATTTATCTGGGCGGCGCAATCAGTCCCGGAATTCGTATGCGATTCAAAGCCATGAACGCCTTTACTGCCAAACTTCCGATGGCCGAACCAACCGATAAAACACCGCTGATTGGTTACGATACAGAAAGCTCCCTGCAATCTGGTGTGATGAATGGCGTTCAGGCAGAAATTGAAGGTGTGATTGATCGATATGCCAGTAATTACAAAGATTTAACAGTATTAATAGGTGGCGGAGACAATAAATATTTTGATAAAAGGTTTAAAGTTAACATCTTTGCAGCCTCAAACCTGGTATTGGAAGGCCTGAGGTTTATAATGGAATTTAATGAAAGTCAATAAGTTGAGAAAAATACTCGGGATTATTGTTTTTTTACTGGCATTTCAGGCCGTAATAGGACAAACAGGCACCATATCGCCATATTCACGTTTTGGCATTGGCCAGATCAAAGACAAGAGCGTAAATACGCGGCTTCACGGAATGGGAGGAATATCCAATGCCATTGCCAGCAATCGATTTGTAAACCCATCAAACCCTGCTACTTACGTCTATTTTGATTCCTTGTCATTTCTTTTTAATGCAGGCATGAAGATGAGCTCGTCAACCTATCGCACTGCTACCCTTACAGAGCAGGGAAGCAGTGCCAGTTTGAGTTATTTTTCGATGGGTTTTCCCGTGCTGCGGCAGTGGAGGGTGGCAATAGGCCTGCTTCCTTATTCTGATATAGGCTATAATATTGTTGTGAGTGATTTTCAGGAGGAAATTGGCAATTATAATTATGCTTTTACCGGTGATGGCGGACTGAACCAGTTGTATTTTGGAAATGGATTCAAAATCACAGATCGTTTATCCTTTGGTGTAAACTTCACATATGTTTTTGGCCGAAATACCACTAGTACCTTGCTTTATTTTCCTGATTCTACTTTTTATTCCAATACCAAAATAGAGCAACGACTGCTGGCCGATGATTTTATATTTGATTACGGCATTTATTACACGCAGCCGCTGGCCAATGATTATCAATTTAATGTGGGGCTGGTTTATGGTCAAAAGGTGAGGTTGAAAGCAAAACACGAAACCCTTGTACGTTCGCTTTTTGGAGGTGTTGATGGAGGAATTGAATATTTTTTGGATACCATTTCCTATAAACCCGAAAAAGATGGAAGGATTGAATTGCCGCATTCAGCAGGGATTGGATTAAGTTTTCAGAAAAAAGATCGCTGGCTGGTTGGCTTGGATGCCAACTGGCAAAACTGGAAAACTTTTAGCATAGATAACCAGCCTGATTCACTTCAGAATGCCTGGAAGATTGCCCTTGGAGGAGAATTTACGCCTAAACACACATCTATATCAAAATATTGGAGCAGAATAACATACAGATTAGGTGCAAGGTATAATCAAACCTATCTGAATCTTTACGGACAGTCGATTAATGAGTTTGGCATAAGTTTTGGTCTTGGATTGCCATTACCACGTTCTTTAACTACTATCGACCTTAGCCTGGAAGTGGGACAAGGTGGAACAACGGCTAAGAGCCTCATAAAAGAAACATTTGTTAATTTTACAGTCGGTGTCTCTATTTATGAGCGTTGGTTTGTAAAACGAAGATATAATTAGCATATAACTAACACGCTACAAAATGAAAACGAAAGAGATCAGAATCATGCTGCTGCTGTTTGCAAGTATTGGGCTGGCTATCGCAGCTGCATCAGCAAACAGTTTGGATAAGCTGGAAAACAAACTGGATTTTCCGCAGGAAAAACCAATGAAGAAGTATGGCGAAGACAGTTTAAGCTGTGTGATCAATATTTCACTTTATCGGGAATTTTACAAACAATGGAAGGCCAGCGACTATACCAGTGCCTCCATAAAAGATATTATAAAACCCTGGAGATGGGTATTTGTGAACTGTCCGTTGGGAAGCGAAAATACGTATGTTGATGGCGCAAAGATTATGCAGTACCGCATCGAAAACGAAAAAGATGAAGCAATTAAAGAAAAACTCATTGATACCTTAATGATGGTCTATGACCAGCGCATTCAATATTTTCCTGATCACTATAAAACAGGTCAGCAACAGGAAGGATCAATTCTTGGACGAAAAGGTATTGACCTATATACCTATGCACCCGAACGTTACGAAGCAACCTATAACACCTTGAAGCGGGCAATTGAACTTGATGGAGATGCTACTGATGGATCAGTTTTGATTTATTACTTCCGCTCTGTAATCAAAATGGCACGTAAATCAAAAGTTGATAGTACCGAAATAGTTGAAGCATACGATCAGGTAATGGATATTTTGGATCATAACATCAAAGGCTTGGAAGCCCGGGGTGATAACCGTTGGGTTGAGCATTACAAAAACTTTAAAGGTAATATCGATGCCACTTTCGAACCTTTTGCCACCTGTGAAGATTTAGTGAATATTTTCAGGAAGAAATTTCAAGCCACACCAGAGAATATAGATTTGCTGACCAAGATCACCAATATGCTCGACAAGCGCAATTGTACAGATGATCCGCTTTATTTGAATGCCAGTAAGAAACTACACGAATTACAGCCAAGTCCCGAATCGGCCTACCTGATCGGACGACTATTGCTGAAAGATCAGAAATACAACGAAGCAATTGAATACCTGGAAGGGGCTACGAAATCAGAAAACATAGAAAGAGCACATAATGCATACAAATTGTTGGCCGAAGTAAACAGAGCACTCAAAAATTATCCCCGTGCACGTCAGATGGCCTATAAAGCCATTGAGCTTGATCCTAACGATGGAGCACCTTATATCACCATCGGTGATCTTTATGCCTCAAGTGCCAAAGAATGTGGTAATAATGAATTTACAAGCAGGGTAGCCTACTGGGCAGCTGTTGATAAGTACCAGCGTGCCAAACAAGTGGATCCTAGTGTGACAGAAACTGCCAACAAACGGATCGCTGACTATTCTGTGTATTTTCCGTCACTCGAAACCATTTTCTTTTACGATTACAAAGAAGGCGATTCTTATACCGTCGAATGTTGGTTTACAGAAACTACCACAATACGCGCTTCGCGATAAGCACCAACTGTGAAAACCGGCTATCATCTGCGATATACTATACAATTTAACATCATAGCGACTTTTGTTGTTATGATGTTTTTTTCATGTGAAAATTCACTTCAGGTCATCCATGAAATCACCCAGCGCGATACCCTGGCCGATGTAAGTGCCGACACCATAACCTATTTCAGAAGTGATTCGGGCAGGGTTAAGATGCGGCTGGAAGCTCCTGCCATGAATCGGTATGAAGGCAACAACCCAAGCCTGGAATTTCCGGATGGTTTTGAGGCTTTCTTCTTCGATTCGGCTATGCAGATCACCTCGCGAATCAGGGCAAACTATGGCATCAGTTACGAAAACATCAAACTATTCGAAACCCGCAACGATGTGGAAGTGGAAAATTATGAAACACAGGAACGTCTGAATACCGAATCACTTTTTTGGGATCAGCGTAAACGCATTATTTTTACGCGTGCCTTTGTTAAAATTACTTCACCCGATAAAGTTATTTTTGGCGACAGCCTGGTTGCCACCGAAGGCTTCGACCAACGTACCATACATAATATGAGAGGCACACTCGAAATTGAAGAAGAAGCTCAGGAATAGGTACACTGGCTTTTGGACCGGCTTGATAATAGCAGGATTTATGTTAATTTTGACAATCAATTAATTTTTGGTGACCGATTTACAACTCATTGCGCTAACCTTAATTTTTTCGGGATTTTTCTCCGGGATGGAGATTGCTTTTGTAAGTTCAAACCGGCTCAGGATCGAATTGGATCTGAAGAAAAATAAGTTTGCTGCTCGTTTGCTCAACCCTTTCTACAAAAATCCTTCCCGATTTATAGGTGCACTGCTGTTAGGTAATAATATTGCGTTGGTGGTTTATGGGATTGCCATGGCAAATATTCTCGAACCGCACATCATCAATGTTTTGCCCGATGCGGTGAACTCAGATTTTAGCGTGTTGCTGATACAAACCTTTCTTTCTACGGTTCTAATCCTGATCGTTGCTGAGTTTTTGCCCAAGATTATTTTTCGAATCAATCCCAATGGCATACTTAGCCTAATGGCCTTGCCTATTTGGGTAATATATTATTTGCTTTATCCATTCATAATCATATACATTGGTTTGGCCGAACTGATCCTGAAATATGTTTTCAGAATGAATCTCAACCAGGATGATTACCGATTTAGTACTGTTGATTTGAATGAGTATCTGCGCGAATATGTATCGCCACAGCAGGATGAAGTGCAAAACAAACATGATATACAACTGTTTCAGAATGCAATCGAATTCAAACACATAAAGCTGCGCGAATGCATGTTGCCACGAACGGAAATAGAAGCCGTTAAGAGTACCGAACAAATGGAATTGGTTGTTAAGAAGTTTGAAGAAACCAAGCATTCCAAATTATTGGTTTACGAAAACTCGATAGATAATATAATTGGATATATACATTCCTACGATGTGTATAAAAGGCCTGAAAGCATACAGGAAGTTTTGCGGAGCATCGAAGTGTTTCCGGAAACTTATCCGGCCAATTTGCTTTTGCGCTACTTTATTCAGGCACGACAAGGAATTGCTGTAGTAGTTGATGAATTTGGCGGAACGGCAGGCATTGTTTCGATGGAGGATGTTATTGAAGAGATTTTTGGTGAGATAGAAGATGAATTTGACGAAGAAGAAGACGTGGAAGTTCAGCTTTCGGAAAACGAATTTCATTTGTCAACACGCCTGGAAATAGATTATCTGAACGAAACCTATAAGCTCAACCTTCCAGAATCAGATGAGTATGAAACTTTAGCAGGCTTTATCCTGTATCATCACGAAAGCATCCCCGATTTTGGGGAGGAAATCACCATTGAGGATTACCGGATCAAAGTGTTAAAAGCAAGCGACAATAAAATTGAAGAGGTGAATCTTAAAGTGCTCCATTAAAATGTTTTTCACAATCCTGCTTTATTGTTATTTCGAGTTATCAACATATAGCAGGCTGTGAGTGTGTTTATTAACAATAGACTGTACGAAATGTAATTGTTTTCAGTTTTATTTTTATACTTTAAGTTTCTGTTGTACATTTGCACCCTATTTTTAAAAAGATGAACAGATTATGGCTGTAATTGGAAAAATTAGAAAGCGCTCAGGGCTTTTGGTAGTAGTGATTGGTGTGGCATTGGCAGCATTTGTGTTGGGTGATTTTGCTACAGGAGGCGGTGGAAGGCCCGAGATGAACGTTGGTTCAATTGATGGAGAAGATATCAGCATTCAGGATTTCAACTTGCGGTACGAGCAAAATGTTAATGCGCAACAACAGCAACAGGGTAACAGACTTACGCAGGATGAGATGTTTCGGGTGAGAGAAAACACCTGGAACCAGATGGTTGAAGAAATGATTATGGGCAAAGAATACGAAGCCCTGGGATTAAAGGTCACCCCCGAAGAACTTTTTGACCAGATCCAGGGCTCAAATCCACATCCAGCTGTGATTCAAAATTTTACAAATCCTGAAACAGGTCAGTTCGATCGGGGACTGGTTTTAAACTATTTGCAAAATCTGTCGCAAATGCCACAAGCCTCAAAGGATCAATGGTTGATTTTTGAGCGCTATGTGAAAGAGGACCGACTACGTACCAAATATCAAAATCTGATCACCAAAGCACATTATCTGCCTACTGCCCTCGCAAAGGCAAACCATGAAAATAAAAACACAAAGGCAGAAGCCGAACTGTTAAGCGTGCGTTATACTACAGTTCCCGATTCGCTGGCCGTACCTTCCGAAGCCGACTTTAAAAAATTCTATGAAGAAAACAAAAAATCATACGATCGTCCGGCCATGCGCGATATTGAATTTGTAGCTTTTGAAGTAAAACCATCCAAAAAAGATAATGATGCTGCCCGCGAATTTGTAAACAGCCTTAAAGCAGAATTTGAAGTTACGGATAATGTTGCAGGTTTTGTTAATGCAAATTCCGACACTCGCTACGATAGCAGTTGGAAAAGCAATACAGAAGTTGCTGTAGCACTCGAAACAGTGATGTTCGAAAGCGAGCCCGGCTTTGTTTATGGTCCTTATTTAGATCAGGAAGCTTACCGGCTTGCCCGTTTGGTTGATGTTAATTATCGCCCCGATTCTGTAAAGGCATCACACATTCTTCTTGCCTATACAGGTGCCATGCGAAGCGAGCAAAGCCGCACCAAAGCTGCTGCTCAACAATTAGCCGACAGCCTCTTGGCAGTAGCAAAAAAATCTCCTGCCAAATTGATGGAGCTTGCCGTACAATTTTCTGACGATGGCAGTGTGGCTCAAAACAGCGGCGATCTGGGTTGGTTCCGCGATGGACAGATGGTTCCTCAGTTTAACCAATACGTAATCGATAATGAGGTGGGTTCAATAGGACTGGTTGAAACAGATTTTGGATATCACATCATCCAAGTCACCGGGAAAAAAGAACCGCAAAAGAAGGTTCGTATTGCCGAAATTGTACACCATGTAACACCCAGCACGCAAACTTATCAGGATGTATTTGCCGAGGCCAGCCGTTTTGCATCTGCCACAAAAACCCGCGAAGATTTCGACAATAATATTGCAGATCAAAACCTTAACAAACGTCTTGCCCCTAACCTTCGTACCAATTCAAACCGTATTACCGGCATGGATAATCCACGGCAGATAGTTCGCTGGGCTTTTGATGAAAAAACCAGCGTGAATGATGTTTCAGATATTTTCGACCTCGACAATATGTATGTGATTGCTGTTTTGACCAAAGCAACCGAAAAAGGCATTGCCTCGCTGGACGATATAAGAGAAATGATTGAGCCACAGGTTAAAAACAGAAAAAAAGGCGATTATCTTGTGCAAAAAATGAATGAGCTGGGTAAGGATTGGGATAGAATAATTGCCGAACTCAATGGCGAAAAGCAAACAGTGCCTGATTTGAGTTTTGATAGCCGTACCATTACAGGATTTGGTCAGGAAAGCCAGGTAATTGGCACCCTGTTTACTATGCAGGAAGGACAGATTTCGGAACCTATTGCCGGTAATGCAGCAGCATTTATCATTAAGCTGAACAAACTTTCCGCTGCCCCCGAAACAGACAATTACGACCGTATCCGCAGAGATTACAGTGTTGCTTTCGCTAACAGCGTGCGTAATAATGCTGCATTCAGAGCTTTGGAAAAAGAATCTGACATCGAAGATAACCGCTTGCTGTTTTATTAAGCGATCAAGCATTTCATAATTTTTAAAGCCGGTAGAATTTCTATCGGCTTTTTTAATGCAATCCATTTGCTGTCACAGTTTTAAAAAATGTTAAAGCTGGCCTTTGCCACTTTTAAAACTGCTGCTACTTTATTTTTTTTGCATAAAAATTCGTTCTATGGATATTGTAGTAGAAAACCTGACCAAAATCTATGGCTTGCAAAAAGCCGTCGACGACATTTCTTTTCGTGTTGAAACTGGCGAAGTGCTTGGATTTCTGGGGCCTAATGGTGCCGGAAAATCTACCACCATGAAAGCCATAACCACCTATTTAAGTCCCTCAGCCGGAACTATCCGCTTGGGGAATTACAATATTTATGATCATCCTGAAGAGATTCGCCGAAGGATTGGCTACCTGCCCGAAAATAATCCTTTGTATCTGGATATGCCGGTGATCGATTACCTGGCTTTTGTGGCTAAGTTGCAGGGCATACCGCAAAATAAGATCAAGGAACGCCTGCTTGAAATGGTAAAGGTATGTGGTTTGGAAGGCGAAAAACATAAAAAAATTGCCGAGCTTTCCAAAGGATACCGGCAGCGTGTGGGATTGGCACAAGCCTTGATTCACGATCCGCAGGTGCTAATTCTTGACGAGCCCACCACTGGCCTCGACCCTAACCAGATAGTAGAAATTCGTGAGCTGATCAGAAAGATTGGCCGCGAAAAAACGGTGATCCTCAGTTCTCATATTCTGGCTGAGGTAGAAGCTACCTGCGATCGCATCATGATCATCAACAAAGGGAAAATTGTGGCTAATGGCACAGCAGATAGCTTGCGCAAACATGCAGGGGGTAAGGAGATTTTACATGTAACCATCGAGGATGGCGGTCTCAATGAAATACATCAGGCACTTGCGGCACTCGAAACTGTTGAAATGGTTGATTTCGTCAACAAAGAAAACGGAACTTTTGAGGTGCAAAGCAAAACAGATCAATCTTCGCGCAGGGCAATTTTTCAGCTGTGTGTGCAAAATAATTGGATGCTCACGCGCCTCAGCCCTGTTGAAACCCGCCTTGAGGACGTATTCCGTGAACTTACCATTCATTAACCGAAAAGCATTTTGAACGATGAATAAGATTATTACAATAGCAAAACGCGAATGGCAGGCTTTCTTCGATTCCCTGACCGCCTACATCATGCTCGTACTCTTTTTGGGATTCAGCGGTTTCTTTACCTGGATTTTTGGTGCTGATATTTTCTTTGTGAAACAGGCCAGTCTTTCCGTCTTTTTTGGTGTTTCATACTGGACACTTTTTTTCTTTATCCCGGCACTTACCATGCGTCAGTTTGCTGAAGAAAATAAAACCGGTACCATCGAGCTTTTGCTTACACGTCCGGTAAGCGACTGGCAGGTCATCAGCGGAAAATTTTTAGCTACTTTATTTTTAATTGCTTTTGCTTTGGCACTTACTTTGCCATATTACATTACAGTAGCCAATCTTGGCAATATGGATCACGGTGCTACCATCACCGGCTATATTGGTTTATTATTGATCAGTGCTGCTTACATCAGCATTGGGTTGTTTGCCAGCAGCCTCACAAACAATCAAATTGTTGGATTCCTTTTGGCATTGGCCATCGGCATCTTGTTTCATTTTATTTTTTCGCTGCTTTCGATGTCGTCAGGAGGTGCATTGGCTACTATTTTCGATTACCTGAGCATCAGCACCCGTTTTGATTCCTTATCACGTGGGGTAATAGATACCGGAGATCTGGTTTTCTTTTTCTCCTTGATCTTTTTAGCTTTAACAGCCACTGAAGCTATTTTGCAGCGCAACAGAATTTAATTGGTGCTTAAATTCAATTGAAACAACATTTAAAAGAAGTTTTTCCTATGAAAAATATAAGCAAACTTACCGGCCAGCTGTTGATGCTGATTATAGCTCTGGTATTAGTGAACCTGCTTTCGGAACGGTTTTCATGGCGGCTCGATTTCACCGAAGGGAGGATTTATACCCTCAGCGATGCCACCAAAGATATTTTGAAATCATTGGATGAACCCGTAACCATTACTGCTTACTTTACCAAAGGCAGTCAACCTGAGATTGAAAAAGTAAGAAAAGACTTTCTGGATATGCTTACTGAGTACGCCAATCTTTCGGATGGCTTGCTCAATTTCGAATTTGTAAATCCCAACAAAGACGAAAAGGGAGAGCAGGAAGCCATGCAGGCCGGCATTCAGCCACTGATGCTCAATGTGCGCGAGAAAGATCAGGTGAAGCAACAGCGTGTCTTTTTGGGTGCCAAACTCGCCATGGGAGACCGGCAGGAGTTGATTCCCGTTATACAGCCGGGTGCAGCTATGGAATACGCGCTTTCATCAGCAATCAAAAAATTGGCTGTGATCGATAAACCTAAGGTTGGATTTGTGCAGGGTCATGGCGAGCCAGGACTCAACGCTATGGTTCAGGCCAATGAACAGCTGAGTGTGCTGTACGCCACTGAAACTGTGAATCTTTCACAAAGCGAGAACCCGCTAAACTCCTATGAAACTTTGGTGATTGTTGCTCCTACCGACAGCTTTCCTGATAACGAATTGCAACAGCTGGATCAATTCCTGCAGGCTGGTGGAAATCTACTTGTTGCCCACAATCATGTGGAGGCCGATTTACAGACCATGCAGGGAAGTTTAAACAAAAGTAATCTGTCAGCCTGGCTGGCACATAAAGGCCTGATGCTGGATAATAATTTTGTTGTAGATGCCAGCGCAGGAACTGTTGGCGTGAGGCAACAAAGTGGCTTTATGACTTTTACACGTCAGATTCCTTTTCACTTTTGGCCGCAAATTACCAGGTTTGAGGACAGTCCGGCCACTAAAGGTCTTAATCAGGTAGTGTTGCAGTTTGCCAGCAGTATTCAGTTCAGGGGAGATACAAATGCTGTTTTTATGCCTTTGGTAAAATCTTCTGAAAAATCAGGAACGATTGCTGCGCCTACTTTTATCAACCTGAATAAAGAATGGACAAATAAGGATTTTCCACTTGAAGGACAAACCATTGCTGCTGTCCTCAAAGGTGTTAACGGAAATCAACAGGCCAGTATCGTATTGTTTTCGGATGGCGATTTTGCGGTGAATGGCGAAGGCCAGCAAATGCAGCAACTTCCGGCCGATAATGTCAGCCTTTTTGTGAATGCGGTTGATTTTCTTTCGGATGATACCGGTTTGATTGATCTGCGTACCAAAGAAATTACTTCACGTCCGCTTAAGGCTTTGGAAGACGGACAGCGCAACCTGCTGAAGTGGCTCAATTTCCTGCTGCCCATATTGCTTGTGTTGATTTTCGGACTGATAAGATTCCAGTATCGTCGTAACCAACGTATTAAAAGAATGGAGGTGGGTCATGTTTAAAAAATTAAATGCCAAGATTTTAATTATAGTGATTTTGATTTTGGGCGGGCTACTGCTCCTCAGCGAATTTACCGGTAAAAAAGATCGTTCGTTTGCCAGTGAGTTGATTGCTGTTGATACGTCTCAAGTGACAGTTCTTGAAATCGATTTCCCAAAAGAATCAACAAGCGTATTACTGCAGCGAAATGGAACTATCTGGCAGGTTGAATCCGATGGCAAACAATATCAGGCTGATCAGCAAATGATTAAACGACTGCTTTCGGCCTATGTATTGATGAAGCCCGACAGGGTGGCCGCAACCAATTCGGAAAAATGGGAGGCTTTTGAAGTGGGCGATTCATCTGCTGTTGCCGTTACGCTTAAAGCCGGCGAAAAAGTACTCGGAAAGGTTTATTATGGCAAATTGGCCTTCAGCCAACCAACGGGTAATCAGCAAATGATGCGCCAGCAGCAACCGGATGTAAAAACCTTTGTGCGGGTGGCTGGTGATGACCGTGTGTATGCTGTCGAAGGTTTTCTAAAGTCGTCCTATCAGGCTGATATCAATTCGTACCGCAACAAGCAGTTGCTTAAGCTGAATCAGGCAGAAATCAGCAGCATTCGTTTTGAAGGAAGCCGTAATTTCAATTTACAAAAACAGGAAAACAGCTGGATGCTTGGTGATTTGGAAGTTGATTCAGCTTTTATGGTGACTTATCTCCGAACCCTGAGTCGTCAGAACAGCAGTAATTTTGTTGATCAGGCTTTGGTAAGCAGTAAGCCTTTTACGGATAAACTTACCATTAGCGGGAGCAATTTCAAACCTGTGGAAGTGAGTGCCTGGGCGGTTTCCGACACCTTAATAAGACATGTGTTGCATTCCAGTCAAAACAGCGATGGCTATTTCGAGGGTGCAAAAAACGACTTGTACAAAAAGCTTTTTCCCTCACAGGAAGCCTTGTTGGGATTTGAGGTGGATTAGGCTGACGCAAAAAACGTAATTTCGCGGCAAATTTCACCTCATGGACAACGGATTAAGCGGCTTTATCAGCAGGCTGCCTTTAAAACCCAGGCCTTTACTTAATAAGCAGGAAATCAAGCCGGGCGTTTATGTGCTTCGCTTTGAGCGTAATCATGATTTTTTGCCAGGCCAGGTGGTCGGAATCACTACAGACCAAAGCATTGCGCCACGTTTGTACAGCATTTGCTCCGGCACCAATGAAGACTGGATCGAAATCCTTTTCAATGTAAAGGAAGATGGTATTTTAACGCCGCTTTTAGCACAGCTTGAAATAGGAGATTTGGTGGAAGTTTCCCGACCTTTTGGGGCTTTTCTGGGAGATGAAAAACCAGCCTGGTGGATCGCTGCCGGAACAGGCGTTGCACCTTATCGTTCAATGTTGCGATCAGGTTTGGGTAACAACAAAAAATTGATCCATGGTGGCCGTACTTCAGACAGCTTTTATTTTGATACCGAAATGAAGGAAGCTTTCGGACAGGATTATATCCGTTGCTGTTCGCAGGAATCTGGTGAAGGATTGTATCACGGACGCCTGACCAATTGGTTGCGCGATCATAATGAATTACCTAAAAATCACATGTTTTACCTCTGCGGAAGTGCCGAAATGGTGGTTGAAGTGCGCGATATTCTTATCAGCAAAGGTGTGGTAATAGAACAGGTGATGTCAGAGATTTACTTTTGAGGCTTTCAAAATGTCTCCCGCAGATTATCGCATATAAATCCGGAACCGAATCAGATATTGCAGACGGGAAAAAAATCCAGACTGGTCTCAGCGTTTAATTCTGATGTACTAAAGTGTCTGATTAAGCACAATATCCACCAGAAACAATAACTTTGTAGGAAATATAAGAAAGGATCAGTTTTATCAAAAAACGTCCTTCAAAGAATTATCATGGTAACTAACACAATACATTCCAAACAAGCACTTTTCGGTAAAACGCCCAACGAGCTTAAAGCGATTTGCTCCGATATGGGATTACCTGCCTTTACTGCCCGTCAATTAAGCGAATGGCTCTACAAACAGCAGGTTGCTTCAATTGAAGAAATGACCAATATTTCGAAGCAAAATCGTGAAAAACTGGCTAATAATTATGAGGTAGGAAGGGTGATGCATTCCAATGTGCAAACCTCTTTGGATGGCACAAAAAAATACCTGTTCCCAACAAGCAACAAACGTTTTATTGAAACAGCCTATATCCCAGATGATGATCGCGCTACACTTTGTGTTTCGTCACAGGTGGGATGCAAAATGGGATGTTTGTTTTGCATGACGGGCAAACAAGGATTTCAGTCGCAGCTTACGGCAGGCGAAATCGTAAATCAAATCAGCAGCCTGCCCGAGCGGGATAAGCTTACCAATATCGTGTATATGGGCATGGGAGAGCCTTTCGACAACCTGGAAGGCGTGATGAAAAGTCTCGAAATTTTGACCTCCGATTGGGGATTGGGTATGGGTGCGCGACGCATCACTGTTTCTACCATTGGCATGATTCCGGCGATGAAACACTTTATCGAAAATTCCGAATGCCATCTGGCAGTGAGCATGCATACGCCGTTTCATGACGAGCGCAAGAAGCTGATGCCAATCGAAAATGTGTACCCCATCGAACAGCTTGTTGCGGTGTTGCGCGATTACGACTTTGGCAAGCAGCGCCGTATTTCGTTTGAATACATTATGTTTAAAGGCATTAACGACACACCACGCCATGTGAAGGAAATAGCCAGGTTACTTAATGGCCTGCGCAGTAGAATGAATCTCATCCGTTTTCATCCGATTCCCGATACACCTCTGCAAAGCTCTGACGAAGCTAGCATACAGGAATTTAAAGAAGCACTTATTAAAAAAGGAATTCGCACTACCGTACGTGCCTCGCGCGGACAAGATATTTTTGCAGCCTGTGGCCTGCTTTCGACTAAAGAATTGGTAAAACAACAGGCTCCTGATTTTTAAAACCAATACTATGATCTTGAAACTCTTACACATTAAAGGATTTGCCAGTGATAACTGGTCCGGTGTTTCACCCGAAGTGATGGAAGCTTTGCAAATGGCCAATCAGTTGCATCATCCCGCCTATGGCGAGAACGATCCCCTGATGAAACAAGCCGAAAAACGCTTTAAGGAAGTTTTTGAAACGGATTGCAAGGTGTTTTTTGTGTATAATGGCACAGGTGCCAATGTGCTCGCCGTGCAGCATTTGCTCAAATCATGGCAGGCAGTCGTGGCACCACATTCTGCTCACCTCAATGAAGATGAAGGCGGTGCTGCTGAGAAATTTACCGGGGGAAAAATTCTAACTGTGGATTGTCCCGATGGAAAGATCCGCCCGGAACAGGTCGAGCCTTTTTTGAATAGTATTGGTTTTCAGCATCATGTGCAGCCCAAGCTGATTAGCATCTCTCAGGTTACCGAAATGGGAACATTGTACAGTCTGCACGAAATCAAAGCATTGGCCAATTTTGCTCATCAACATGGGATGTATTTGCATATGGACGGAGCCCGCATTGCCAATGCTGCTGTGGCTATGGGTGTTTCTTTCAGCGAAATGGTGACACAAACCGGTGTGGATGTGCTTTCGTTTGGAGGCACTAAAAACGGCCTGATGTTTGGCGAGGCCGTTGTTTTTTTGAAACCTGAATTGGCCGAAGGTTTTGAATACAACCGCAAACAAGGCATGCAGCTGGCCAGTAAATTGCGTTTTATCATTGCACAATTCTTAGCTTATCTCGAAAATGACCTCTGGAAACGCAATGCCACACAAGCCAATGCCATGGCACGTTTGCTGGCTGATGAACTGGAACAGGTGAATGGCATCCGCCTGAGCAGAGCCGTAGAAGCCAATGGTGTTTTTGCGATTATGCCCAAAGAACTGATTCCAAAATTACAACAGGAATACTTTTTCCATGTTTGGAACGAAAGCCAAAATGAGGTGCGGCTGATGTGCTCTTTTGATACTACAACCGAAGATGTGCAGGGTTTTGTAGCCGCTGCCAAAAGGCTCTTAAAGTAAAAAACATTAAAATTCCGGATTATAATCCTGAATTTTTATAAGAATTCGCGATTATAACCCGGAATTTTTATAAATTTGAAAAAAATTGTGATGATAGCGCGTCAACTGTCAGAAAGAATCATTTCAAAATTTTTCAAAGGGAAGGCCATTATTATTCTGGGTCCTCGTCAGACTGGTAAAACCACTTTACTAAAAAAACTGGTGAATGAAGATTTTTCGGCCTATAAAACCTTATGGCTTGATGCTGACGATCCGTTGGTTCGTGCAGAACTAAGCGATCCTAATCTCGCAGATTTAAAAAGAATAATAGGAAAAACCCAGATTATTGTTGTTGATGAGGCTCAACGTATTTCATCAATTGGGCTCACATTAAAGATGATAACAGATCATTTTAAGTCTGTGCAGTTGTTGGTCACAGGTTCTTCTGCGCTTGATATTGCGCAAGGCACAACCGAACCGCTTACTGGTCGCAAATATGAATATTTGTTATTGCCGCTTGCTTTTGAAGAATTACAGAATCACCAAGGTTTTCTTGAAGAGAAAAAAGCACTTCACAACAGACTGATTTTTGGTGCGTATCCGGAGATTATTACAACAGAGGATAGCCAGCTTGATGTGCTTAAGTTATTATCAGGCAGTTATTTATATAAGGATGTTTTTAAGTACAAGGATTTAAGGCGACCAGAATTGCTCGAAGCTTTGCTTCAGGCATTAGCATTTCAGCTTGGTTCAGAAGTTTCTTTTCAGGAACTTAGTGCAACTATAGGAGCTGATCCGGAAACGGTGAGGCGTTACATTGAATTATTGGAAAAAACCTATGTAATTTTTCGCTTGAGATCGTTAAGCAGGAATTTGAGAAATGAGCTGAAAAAATCGCGAAAAATTTATTTTTTTGATAACGGCATCCGCAATGCGTTAATCAATAATTTCAGTCCTTTAAACTTGAGAGAAGACCGTGGAGCTTTATGGGAAAATTTCCTGATGAGTGAAAGGATGAAATACCTTTCAAATCATAATATTTATGTGAATCCATATTTTTGGCGAACGCATCAACAACAAGAAATTGATTATATTGAAGATCTAAATGGCAAGCTTTATGCTTTTGAATTTAAGTGGAATATAAAATCCAAAGCGCGTATCCCTCTAAGTTTTTCAAAAGCCTATCCCAATCACAGTTTTAAGGTAATAACACCAGAAAACTACCCCGATTTTTTATTGCCGGAAGCTACTTGACAGCCCACTTATTCACCAAGCAGCTTATCAATTTCTGCCGCAAGTTTCCGGTCTTTTTCGGTTACGATATCACCTGCATCATGTGTGCTAAGCGTGATTTCTACCTTGTTGTAAACATTCGTCCAAAAAGGATGATGATTCATTTTTTCGGCGAGCAAGGCTACCTTGGTCATAAAGGCAAAGGCTTCGATAAAACTACTGAAAACGAATTGCCGTTTCAGGCTGTTGTTGGTTTCTGTCCACATATTTTTATGCTATAACACCTCAAGCTTGAGAATGGTTCGCACAAATTTGCCCAAGAGTGCTATCGAAGCATTTTATTAAGTGCCTTCAGCACAGGCTCTGCCTTTGTTTGGAGGCCTTCCTGTTCAAAAAGCATGGTGCCGTTTTGATCCAACACAAATTTTTTGTTGGCATGAGCAAAAGCACCGTTTTCGAGTTGTTCGTAGCTAATATCCAAAACCAGTGAAATTTCTTTGATTTGTTCAGCATTACCATGCAGCAGAAGCCAATTTTCGCCTAAGCCCTGAACCCCGGCATATTCGCGTAGTCTTTCGGGGGTGTCGCGTTCGTGATCAAAACTGATCAGCACAAATTTTGTCTTGCTGTGTTTATCGGTGAATTGGCTTTCAATTTGTTTCAGGTCATTCACCATCATCGGACAGGCATATTCGCAATGTGTAAAAATCATGGTGAGGATAACTGGATTTCCCTGCAAATCTGCCAGCTGAATGCTTTTGCCAAACTGGGTTTCCCATTGGTGATCAAGCTGATAAATGGATGTTTCGGGGAGCTGAACCGTTTTTTCTTTTGTTGGGGTGGATGCAGGACTACAGCATTTTCCTTGTTGTGCCTGCGCTGAAATGCTGATCAGCAGCAAAGCTGTTAAAACTGAAATAACTGTTTTCATGAGATGTATATTTTTAATTTTCTTCAATTGATTTGGCGCACCGAAATCCAAGTTTGCGGGTGGTATAATTTCCTTTGAGGCTTCCACGGTAGGAGTAGCGAATGAACGAAACATAATCGCTTGCATCACTTGCGTTTAAGGATGCACTTCCGCAGAAAAATCCTGAAGCAATTTCTTCTTTATTGCGGGAGTCGTTGCTGCTAACAACGCTGTTGAAATCGTAAACCCACTCCCACACCAGTCCAAACATATCCCAAATCCCGTATTGATTTTGATAGACGCTTCCAACCGTTTGCCGGGTGGAGTTTTTGCGGCTGTACCAACTATGATTAATTTGTGTTAATTCATTGTTGTCAAGGCTATTCTTGGGCAAGGCCAGGGCTGCAAATTCCCACTCATGCAGGCTTGGCAGTCGTTTGTTCTTCCATTTGCAATAGGCATTGGCAGCAAACCAGGATACATTCACAACGGGCTCCTGATTTGCTGTTTTGCTTTCGTTTTGCAGATACTTTTCGGGCCAGTGAATCAGATAAGCTGAATCAGCAAAAAGGGCCTTGATTTTGTCGGGCGACCATTGTTCGTTAGCCTTCACAAATTCCAGAAAATCCTGATTGGTAACCTGAACGGTGTCCAGCAAAAATGCCTCCACAGCTACATTTTCCGTCAAACCTTTGATGAAGGGTTTGTAGCTTCCGGCCGGAATACGTTTCATGTTTTCCTGAGCCGGAAGGTTCAAACCTGCCAACAGACTGCAAATAAGTAATATTACTTTGAAGTTTTGCATCTTATTTTTGTTCTCTCCAGGCTTTCACATCAGCAGCTTTAACCAATCCGCCGCCATTATCAAAGTTGTTATGGATATAAGTTAAGATGCTGGCTACCTGATCATCAGAAAGTGAAACTGCCGGCATGATATTGTTATATTTTTCGCCATTAACGGTAATTTCGCCCTGCAGACCTTCCAGGATTATACCGATTCCTTTATCAGCACGCGCCTGCAAAAAGTCGGAATTAACAAGTGGCGGGAAAGTTCCGGGGATGCCTTTCCCGTGATCCATATGACAGGCCAGGCAGTTTTGTTTGTACAATTTTTCGCCTGCTTCCATGCGTTCTTCGTGGCTTAGCTCGATCATAACAGCATCTGAAGGTTCGGTTTTTTTGCTGATTTTTTGAATAGCCGTTCCTTCGGGCAGGTAAACTTCTTCTTTTTCCAAGCCGGTAAACACCTGATGATTTTCGTTGCCAACCACTTTTATCTGCGCAATGGCACCTTTGTTGAAAGCCCTGAAAATACTGTGATCTACCAAATGGAGCGTGCCGGGAACTTCACATTTGAATTCCACAATGGCAGAGCCGCCAGCCGGAATCAGGGTTGTTTGTACGTCATGATTGATAAGTGTGCCGCCTTCTACATAAACTTTGTCGAAAATCTCTCCGATGGCATGAAAGGAAGAAACCAGATTGGGTCCGCCATTGCCCAAAAACAGCCGGACTGTTTCGCCCACTTGCACCATCATGGCGTTTTCGCCGGTATTTGCACCAACAGAACCATTCATTACCACATAATCCGGACGCTCATCGAAGGCTTTTTGCATGTCGAAATCCTGATGACCTCTGTCGCCATATTTGCCTGAAGTGTAAAACTCGCTTTGCATCACATAAAATTCGTGATCAACCGGTGGCAGGCCTTCGAGCGGCTCAACAAGGATCAATCCATACATGCCGTTGGCGATGTGCATACCCACAGGAGCCGTAGCGCAATGATATACATAAAGTCCCTGATTGAGTGCACGAAAGCTGAACTGTGCACTTTTTCCGGGAGCAATAAGCGAAGCTTCTGCACCACCACCAGGACCAGTAACGGCGTGTAAGTCAATGTTATGAGGCAAAAGATTGTCAGGGTGGTTATGTAAGTGAAACTCAACCAAATCGCCTTGCCTTACGCGAATGAATTTGCCTGGTACACTTCCACCAAAAGTCCAGAAAGTATAATCAACCCCATCAGCCAGCCGCATTTCTTTTTCGATGATTTCGAGGTTTACGATGACTTTGGTATTGCTTTTATTTGGAATACGTGGTGGAACCAACGGAGCATCAGTGAGCTCGGCATGAACTACCCCCTTTACTTCTTCCTCGGGATCAACAATGGTTCGTTCCGACTTTTGGTTGCAGCTGATTATGGAAACCAGCAGTATAATGAAAATGATATTTAAAAAGTTTTTGGTTTTCATAGGATTATCAATTTAGTAATAGAGACCTAATTATCCTTTATTAGGAGAAAAAATATTTAATTTAACTGATGTTTGAGTACAGATTTTCCTTCCATCATTTCTCTGGCCAGTTGTTGTATGGTTTGCTCGTTGAGCAGCCTGGCAAGGCCATTCCGTATTACCGAAAACTCATGATGAATAGGACAGGGCTCCGTTTCGGAACAGGACTTCAGTCCGAGGCCGCAACCATAAATACTAGGTGTCCCGTCAATGGCTTTTACTACCTCCATCAGCTTGATTTCGGGAGCTTGCGGATCAATATAAAAGCCGCCATGTGGTCCTTTTGCTGAGTTTACCAGATTTTGTTTGCTGAGAATCTGCATGATTTTAGCTGTAAAGGCCTCTGGTGAATCAATTTCGGCAGCGATCTCACGAAGGCCTGTTTTTTCGGGTTCTTCGGAGCGACTGGCCAGATAGATCAATGCCCTGATGGCGTATTTACAAGCTTTTGAAAACATAGGGTTGTGTTATTGCAAAATTAAGGATTCCATGGCAATAGCCTTCGGAAACAGGATATTATTTTCGAGATGTATATGCTGATGCAAATCCTGCTCAAAAGCTGCAAGCTTCGAAATGGCTACCATATAGGTGTTGCAGGCATCTTCGGGAATGCTGTATTGCGAGGTAAGTTGTGCTATTTCCTTGAAACGATCGCCTTCTGTTTCGTGCTCGCCGATGAGTTTGCTGACGGAATGTGCTAATACCTCTTCTTGAAAATCCTGTGTTGAATTTCCTTGTTTTGAGGCTTTTACCAATTGTCTGATCATTGGAAAAAGTACTTTTTCCTCTTCTTCAAGATGTGTTGTGAGTGCTTCAGCTGATGCCAGAAAAAGCCTTTTAACATCATGAAGCTCGGGATGATTGTTTCCGTGAACATCTGCAATTTTGATCAGATAAGCCTCTAGTACAGGTATTTCCTGCTTTACAAATTGATGGTGCGTACGTTCGATGAAATCAGCTAAAAAATCCAGGTCCCATTCATTGTAAGCATGAGTTGAACTTGCGTTTGAACTTAAAACTTCAGTGATTTCTTTGACGAGGGTTTCAGGTTCAATACCGTATTGTTGTTTTGCGTCGAGCAGGCTGATTTTTCCGCCACAGCAAAAGTCGATTCTGTGTTTGCGAAACACATCCGATGTCCGGTAATCCTGTGCTACAATTTCGGCTATTGTTAAATTTTCAATGTTTTGCATGGTAGAGGTATTTTTAAGTTTATGAGGCAAAGATAAAGGAAATATTATATAAAAAGACCTTTATATCCTATATTATTTTAAAATACCTGATGTTAGGGATAGAATATGGCTTTAAGTAGTAAATATACAGACGTTTATAACTTCATAAGGAAGGTGATATACATATCCTTTCGCACCTAATATTTTTGAATAAGATAGCTGGTTTCATGCAAAGGTTTGCAAGCCCTGGAAAGATGTTTTGCTTCAAATTTACGTTGATTATTCCAAAAATCATGACAGGAATACCCGTGTTGTTGTTTATACAGGGTATCAGGAATGGTTGTTTCCGAACGACTTGTAATGCCGGTTCTCAGCTATACGCAGGCCGGAATTTTACCACTGAATTTCCTATGAAGAACTGAATTTTAAATTTAGCAATTTCCTGTCCTACGAAGCACTAACTCCCTGTTTGCGTAAAGGTGATGTTATGTCTTCGTTGTTCTTTTTCATCAGGTCTTTAGTCTGTAATTCAAGTGATTTTACTATTGTCACGTCAGATTCAAAACCAAAAAGTCTGCTTATTCCTGTTTCTCTTGTTTGGATTAAGATTTTCATTTTATAGTCCTTGCCACAAGAAGCCTTTTCTAATTTCTCAATTGCATCTTCTATTGTTTCATATTCTCCTTGAATTTTTATTGGAACTGGCCTACCCTTAAAATGGTCTTTTAAAAATCCGTCAATTCCGCTATTTCTTTGAACAGGAAAAGCATTAATGTTTTGTAAAATGGCTAGTTCTTTTTCGGTTTTCTCCTGATACTCGTTTGTTCCTTTGTTTAAAAGATTTGATTCTGATATAACCATTTCTTCTAATCGTGAATTTGCAAGTTCAACAGCATCCTTTGAAATGTCAATTCCAATAAATTGTCTCTTTAATGATTTTGCAGAAACACAAGTTGTTCCGCTTCCACAAAATGGGTCAACAACCAAGTCGCCTTCGTCTGTAACGATGTTTAAAATTTGATTGAGTAGTAAAACTGGTTTTTGGGTTGGGTATCCTGTTCTTTCTTTTGCTTTTGGATTTAAGTATGGAATTTCCCAAACATCAGAAAGAGGAACACCTTTTTTCTCTTTACCTAAAACTACATTACCGTTTTCATCTTTTTTGTAAACAGATTTTCCGTTTTCATTACGTTCTCGGTCTTGTAAAATTTGGTCAAGATTTGTTGTGGCTGAATAATCTGTATAAAGCGTATTAAATTTAAAATCTTGTGTTTTTGAATAAAAGAAAATTACTTGATGAGCATTTAACAATCCTTTTTTTGCATTAGACCATCTTTTGTATGACCAAATAATTTCACTTTGGAAGTTCTCACGTCCAAAAACCTTATCCATAACAACTCTAATATTATGTGATGCTGTTTTGTCGCAATGAAGAAATACACTTCCTGTATTTTTTAAAATTCTTTTCGATTCTTTTAATACATTTTCAACTAGTTCTAAATATTCTTCAATTGAGTCGTATTTGTCGTCAAATTCATAAGTTTTAGAATTGTCTTTATTTGTAAGACTGTGTTTGCGTTGAGTAAAAAAAGGTGGGTCAAAGTAAATCAAGTCAACTTTGTTGGCTTCAATTTCTTTGAGTTTTTCAACGCAATGGCCTTGATATATTTTATTTGTTTCCATTTTCGGGTGTCCTTTCGTTAGCAATCTGTGTCAAAATAGCTTTTAGGTCAACTCCTGAATAAGATTTTAAGTATTCCCAAGCTTTGTCACCACCATAATATTCTCCTTCCACACCTGCATAAAGGGTTTTTAAAGTTTCCTGAATTCTTATT
Source organism: Bacteroidales bacterium UBA6229 (assembly GCA_002440975.1). GTDB lineage: Bacteria > Bacteroidota > Bacteroidia > Bacteroidales > F082 > UBA5536. The sequence goes on along the minus strand of DJWN01000138.1, from coordinate 6,342 downwards.
GCTTGGTCTCGTTGAGGATAATAAAACATTACCCTAACCTGGACAAGCCAGAACCATACAGGTTTTTAAAAGTTGGTGAAAATTATTTTCTTTCGTAATGCTTATCAATAGGGAGATGCAGAAAGTCGTTAAAAATATTATGCCAAAAAAACCAACAAAATAAAAGATAAGGTACTAATTGGCTTGTAACCGTGTTCTCTGATTACTTTAACTCTTGTATGTTCTTTTTTAATATGATCTCCGTCTGTCGTTGCATCTCTCCACTTTACTTCGATTGCGTCATTCCCATTCAGAAAATCAATTTCAAAAGTTTTTGGTCGCTGTCCAATTGTATTTTCAATTTTTGTCTTTATACCCTCGGGAAATTTGAAATTCAAACATAATGTTGCCGATTCTTCAAGAAATGAACCTGCATACTTATAAAGAAATCGTCCTATATTTTGATATTGGTCAATAAGTTGTCCTTCTTGTAAGGAAATCCCTAATACACGATAAACTAGATAATGAGAGTTGTCATCAGCCTTCATTTCTTCTGTTCTTGCGTCAATTTTTCCTTTCAAGTTTTCTGAATAAACTTCTGCTAGATTCTTAATATTTTGTATTAATTCGTCCATTCGTTTTTTTATAAAAAAGTGTTTCGCAAGTTACGAAATTTTGTTCGGTTATGGTCGTCCTACAATGAGGCATAACTGCTCCGTGCATACACTTTTTTACCTTTTTAGAGTTCACTTTTAGTTCGTTATTTTCAAGAATATTGTACTTTTGCCCATTCATTGTTAATCCTTTCACAAATAGAAAGAAATAATAAAAACGTCTATGAAAAATATTTTAGTTATTGGTTCTGTTGGTCAGATTGGTTCGGAACTTACCCTTGAATTGCGCAAAAGATATGGCAACAGCAATGTGGTTGCCGGATTTCGATCAACTAAACCCACTGGCGAACTGCTCGAGTCAGGTCCTGCAGAAGTGGTTGATGCCACCAACGCCCAGCAGATTGCTGATGTGGTAAAGAAATATAAAATTGACACCATTTATAATCTAGCCGCCATTCTTTCGGTTGTAGCTGAGACCAAACCTCAACTTGCCTGGAACATTGGTATTGGTGGTTTGATGAACTGCCTGGAAGTGGGCCGCGAATTTGGTTGTGCCGTTTCCACGCCCAGCTCCATTGGTGCATTTGGTGGTGGCACTCCCCTGGACAATACTCCCCAGGATACTATCATGCGCCCGCAAACCATGTATGGTGTGTCAAAAGTAGCTGGTGAGTTGCTCAGTGATTACTATTTCAAACGGTTTGGTGTCGATACCCGTTCGGTGCGCTATCCTGGTATTATATCTAACGTAACCCTTCCCGGTGGCGGAACTACCGACTATGCCGTAGAGATTTATTACGATGCCATCAAAACCGGTAAGTTCACCTGTCCGCTTGGCACCGGCACTTTCCTCGATATGATGTATATGCCCGATGCTATTGAAGCTGCCATTGATCTGATGGAAGCTGACCCCACTAAACTGAAACACCGTAACTCATTCAACATCACCGCCATGAGTTTCGACCCGGAAATTATTGCTGCGGAGATTAAAAAACATATCCCTGGTTTTGAGATGATTTATGATGTTGATCCAGGGAAGCAGGCCATTGCCAATTCATGGCCCAATAATATGGACGACAGTGCTGCCCGCGAGGAATGGGGCTGGAACCCGAAATGGAACCTTGCTGCCATGACCGAAGATATGCTGAAGGTAATTGGAGAAAAACACGCCAAAGGGCTGCTGTAGATCGAAGTTGATATTTGCTGGAATTAACTGGTCTCAATTTCGAAGTGAATGGCTAATAGCAAATTACTACACGGCCTCACCCACTTCGCGCCAAACTTATCTACACAAACGATAATCTTTGCACACTGCAGAGCTTATCGTTTTTTTTGGTGATTGCTAAGGTTTAAAAAACCATCAAATAAATAAGCTTATAGCTGAGCCGTTTTCTATGGCTTAAGAACCACCCAATTTAAAATTATATCGGATATTGATTGATATAGAGCTGATTATGGGGTTTTAGTCGCTCTTAACCATTTGATTTATTATTTCTTACAAAAGGAAAGGGTTTAAACTTACGGTTGGAGTCTTTGGATGGGAAATGCATAAATTTTCGTTACTTTGTGGCCTTAAATTCAAGATTGCCATGAGTGAAGATGTCAGCAGCAAGTTATACATTACCAACAGTTTAAGTAAGAAGAAGGAGTTGTTTGAGCCCATCAAACCTCCGCATGTGGGCATGTATGTGTGCGGGCCAACCGTTTATGGGGATGCACATTTGGGTCATGCCCGTCCGGCAATCACTTTTGATTTGCTGTTTCGCTACCTCACGCACCTGGGCTACAAAGTGCGTTATGTGCGCAACATTACCGATGTGGGTCACCTGGAAAATGATGCCGATGAAGGCGAAGACAAGATCGCAAAAAAAGCCAGGGTTGAAGAACTGGAACCCATGGAGATAGTGCAATACTATACCGTTCGTTACCACCATAATATGGACCAACTTAATGTTTTGAGACCATCAATCGAACCACATGCTTCGGGACATATCATCGAACAAATCGAGATGGTGAAAAGCATTTTGGAGAAAGGATATGCTTACGAAGCTGACGGATCGGTGTATTTTGATGTAGAGAAATACAGCAAAAACCATCACTATGGCGTGTTGTCTGGACGCAAACTTGATGAACTGATCAGTAACACCCGCGAGCTGGCCGGACAAACAGAAAAACGCAACAGTGCCGATTTTGCCATCTGGAAAAAAGCCGAGCCGGCTCATATCATGCGTTGGCCTTCGCCCTGGAGCGATGGCTTTCCGGGCTGGCATATGGAATGCTCGGCAATGGGATGCAAATACCTGGGTGATCAATTTGATATTCACGGCGGTGGCATGGACCTGCTTTTCCCGCATCACGAATCGGAGATTGCACAGTCAACCATCGCCAACGGCAAAGCCCCCGTGCGTTATTGGATGCACAACAATATGATTACCATCAACGGGCAAAAGATGGGCAAGTCGCTCGGAAATGCAGTTTCGCTGGATGATTTCTTCAGCGGAAAACACGATTTGCTTGCACAGGCATACAGTCCGATGACAATCAGGTTTTTTATGCTGCAGGCGCATTACCGCAGCACCCTCGACTTCTCGAATGAAGCCCTTCAGGCAGCCGATAAAGGCCTGAAACGCCTTATGCTTGCAGCTTCTGAGGTCAAGGAGCTTAAAGCAGAAAAGTCAGCTCCCAACCTAAATATAGCAGCTATCCGGCAGGATTGTTATGCCGCAATGAATGACGATTTGAACAGCCCCATCGCCATTGCCAAATTGTTTGATGCAGTACGTATTGTCAATAGCGTGAAAGCTGAACATGCACAGATCAATCCTGCAGAATTAAAATTGCTACAGGAACTTTTTGATGTTTTTGTATTTGATATTTTGGGACTGCAGGCCGAAAATGCCAATCAGGACGATCAATTGCTTGATGGCCTGATGGATACCATTATACAGCTGCGGCAGGATGCCCGCCAGCGAAAGGATTATGCCACCAGCGACCTGATTAGAGATAAATTGGCTGCCCTGCAAATTGTACTTAAAGATGGAAAAGAGGGCACGGGTTGGGAGCGGAAATAATGTTGTACATTGAAACAAGTTAAGGGCCTGACTTTTCTGCAACTTCAGCGATGAATTATGAAAATGTAAAAACCTTGTCTTTGGTTTGTATTTAAAAAAATTATTACATTTGGCAGGTAAAAACTATATACACTTGCCAATTGTATTTTAACACACTGACAGTCAAAGTATTACCCCCCCCATCCGTGTATCTGCTTCACAGATAGATAGTTTTGTAGCAATTCTTGATGATCAGGGATTATGCCACATGGGGTTTAATTCCGTTTCAACACTGCAAACACCATACATTTTTAAGCTTGGCAAAAACAACTTCATAGACCCGAGCTGTTGCCCTGATGTTGATTCCATATTGGTCTGATGGGCAGCAGCAATCACCAGTAGATAATTGTCAGACCAACCCAATTAATTCACAAAAACACAAGAAAATAAAAAAATATCTCGTTTATGGATAATAATTCCACTCCTTGTACTGTTTGTTTACAGTTGCAAAAAAGAACAAGAAACCATGACCAATTCCATGGATCAAAGTCTGACCGAAAAAAGCCATCAAATTATCCAACGCATTGAGGCATTTGACGCGAAGCTTACTGGCAATTTCAAATCGGGCGAAAGCATTAGCGTGGATTCGCTGGTTTGGTACACCGAGGCGTTGGAAAACTACAGCCATGCCCGCCCTGATTTAGCGTATGAGAATTTTGTGGTGAGTAAAACCACTTATACGGTTACCCTCGACAACAGTAACCTGAGCCTTACGGATGCTGCCAATGTATATGCCGACATGCAGACCGATCTGACAAATGAAATGGCCGAACTGCCAGGCAGTGATAACTATTTGAAGCTTACCGATGTAGCATTGGATAGTGTGCTCGGCAACACTGCTTATGTGAGTGCAAGCAGGATAATTGGATTAAGGCTGGTTGCCGGCATTTACGAGCCCTTTGATGAAAATGATGATTGGATTTGGGGTACACCTGGATACAATCAACCACTTGCAGGAAAGTGTGATGGAACCATGGTAGGCGTTTCCGATGGTTCAGATGAAATAGCCAGAAGACTAAATAACCCATGGGTTTTAGCAGAAGAGAATTATCGTTTTATCCCTACAAGCCTTGTAACAATTGATATACATGGTGCATCAATGTTTCCGGGAAGATTGTTTGGAGGATGGTACGATGATATAAACATTTGCATCGAAGATGATATGATGACTTATTATCTTGAGCAATCACATATTATTCTAAATGATTATTCAGAAGGAATCAGGCCTAACAACAAATACTTAAGCCATGTTATTATTGACGATGCCCTTGGTGTTCCTTCGGGTGGTGCGCTTCTTTCACATTTTTATTATGCCACATATGGTGAAATAACGCTAGTACCTCCAATTGATTAATTTGTCATATTAAAGAAGCTGTCTCAAAAGTCAGAGATTTATTTGTCCTTCTAAAATTAATAAGTTGTTCTTTTTTCGGATAGTTTACAAATAAAAATGCAGAAAGATTACTTTTGAGACAGCATCTTATTATAATCCAGAATATTTCAGTATTATGAAACATTTTTTTTATATTGGATTTATTTTTTTTACAATACTTAATAGCGTATTTGCACAAAAAATTACGTTTAACTTTGAATTTAAGTATGATAGAAATATTGTCATAAGTGATATTATTGAGGATGAAAATGGACTATTTTATTTCTCATCTTATGTTTATAGTAATGCTTTTCCAAATTACAGAGAGTCACTAATGGGAGTAATTAATAATACAGGATTTTTAATAGATAGCTTGACAATCGGAGATGATTCCAGGAGTTTACTGATTCAAAATATTTTTAATAAAAGTAATGGAGATTATATTCTTACAGGACTAAGTTTTGATCCGACAACTAATACAAAAATTAACCTGGTAATTTATGAAATGAAAAGTGAATTAGTTATAACTGATTCTTGCCAGTATATTCTTCCACAAGATAAAACATACACAGAGATTAAATCTTACATGGAAAAGGATAGTTGTCTTTTATTTAGCGGCGGATACCGTACTGGTCAGTCTTTTTCAGAAGTTTTCAGTTTTGTTCTTGTACTTAATGATCAACACGATAGTATAAACTTCAATGAATTTTCCGGCAATTTTTATATTTCACATTTCCGAACCTTGAAGAATAGTGGTTATTGGGCTGTTGAAGAAGTTGTTAGAGAGATCACCCTGCTTGACGATAGTTTGAATAAAATTCAGACAATTAAAATTCCATCTAATATTTTCGGAAACTATTCCGTAAAATGGGACACCGATACCAGCTTTTATCTTTTGGGTTATAATCTGTATCCACCTCCTAATTATAATTTATCCCTGCTTAGGTTTTACCATCCCATCGATACAGCTGGTTATCTGACAAGTCTTCTGAAAATTTCGGATACTATTGACTATCCTTCATTACGCGGCGGCCTTGATTTTAGGCATAAAGATTCGATTTTTGTGGGTGGCACACGCAATCTGGACAAATACAATATTTATCATTCTACTCAACCATCCTGGTTTATGCTTTTTCAGACCGATAGCCTGCTAAATGTAAGATGGGAACGCTTTTATGGTGGTGATGCCTATTATGTGATGCAAAAACTCATCGCCACCCGCGATGGCGGCTGCCTGGTTGCCGGCACACGCTACGATTATCTGAAC
>DJWN01000015.1 GCA_002440975.1 Bacteroidales bacterium UBA6229 | reverse complement strand
AGTAATGCTGCAAAAGAAGACTTAATTCGCATCCATCATTATGGCGTAAAAACATTTGGTGTTGTGCAGGCAGACAAATACTTTGAATCATTTTTTGATTGTTTCGAAATCATTGCTCAAAGGCCATTTTCCTTTGAAGCTGTTGATTACATACAATCGGGCTACAGAAGGTGCCCTTGTGGCTCTGATACAATTTATTACAGAATTAACAAGAATATGGTTGAGATAATGGCAATTATTGGCATGCAAGATTTGAAATGCATAGTTTGATTCAAAATACTATAAATATTCACGCATCGAATAGCTGATTCTCTTCACACAAACATAATCTTAGCAAAGTGTCTGTTATTTCACCCAAACAACACACTTTTAACAAATTAAAATATCGTTAAAGACAAACGTTTCTACCTTCTCGATTCCAATAAACCATACAAATCCTGAAACCTATTTATGCACCTTTCGGATAAAGGCTTCCACTTCGGGCACTCCACCCTGATAAACAAGGTAGCCGTTATAGGGTTCACGTTCTGTGATTTCGTCATTTACCGGCGTTAGCATCAGGCGTTTCACTTCTTCCGGATCGTCGGTTTGACCTAAAACCCAGCCCAGCTTGATAAAAGCAACCTCGGGCAGCATATTTCCTGCCGGAATAATTCCTTTGGCCATCATATCGCGTCCCGTATCATAAACAAACATATGCACATAACCCCAAATAGTTTGTAAAGTCATAAACATATGAACGCCTTTGGCATGTGCCCTTTCGATGGCCGGATACAATTCCTTATTCACATGACCAAGGCCTGTACCAATGATAATAATCCCTTTGTAACCAGCATCTACCAATGCATCCAGCGTATCGGGTTTCATGCCGGGATAATAATAAAGCATCGTCACTTTATCGCTGAAATAGGGTTTGATTACCACATTTTTGTCCTGCCGGCGTTTGTTAAAGGTCTTATGGATGGGGGTAATTTCTTTGCGGTTGATCATAGCCAGCGGGGTGTCGCCAATGGTGCGGAAAGTGGAGCGATAACTCGAGTGCATTTTGCGAACGCGTGTGCCTTTGTGCAGCAAGCCGTATTCATCTGAAGTGGGGCCAAACATACACACCATCACCTCGGCAATATCCGATTGTCCGGCAGCCTTCATGGCGTGCATCAGATTGAGGGCAGCATCGGAGCTGGGCCTGTCGCTTGATCGCTGCGAACCAACCAGCACCACTGGCACAGGCAAATTCTGACACATAAAAGTAAGTGCGGCTCCGGTATGATGCAAAGTGTCAGTTCCATGGCCAATCACAATACCGTCGATGCCATTTTCGATCTCGTGCCCAATGGCTTTAGCCAAAGCGATGTATTGCTTTGGTCCCATATTTTCACTGAAAACGGCAAATAGTTTTTCTGTTTCCAGGTTGCAGATGTCGGCCAGCTCCGGAACAGCACCATAAAGTTCACCGGGCGAAAAGGCCGGAATCACTGCTCCGGTGCGATAATCGAGACGCGATGCAATGGTTCCTCCTGTGCCAAAAAGCTTCACTTTGGGTAAGCCGGGCGTGACAGGAAATTCCTTTTCCGGAATTTTATAGTTAGCCTTTTTGTAACCCGTTTCCTTCATGGTATTAACGGTCTTCACGTCGATACCAATGTTGTAGCCGGTAACGATTTTTAAAACGATATGCTGGTCATCATCATTTTCGGATCTTGGTAAAACCGTTCCTTCAAAAGTTCCTCTGCTGGTTTCTATGGTAGCTTGTCCCCAGACGCGTGTATTGTATTTTTTGAGCAACTCCAGTGCTGCACCTTTATATCCTTGAAAAATATCTTCGCTCATGCTAAAGTGATTTTACTGTTTTTGCCAATTCTGTTAAATTGATATTTCCTGTTGCAAGCTTTCTGAGTTGTCCCATGATCCAATTGAATCTATCTTCGGGTTTTCCTTTCTTTTTAGGATCAAATTTCCCGGCAATAAAAGGCAACTTTGAAATAATTTCCGCTTCCGGAAGGCTTTTGAACTTCATGCTGTTGAGTACCGATTCAAACTCCATGCGTGGATGAGCTGCCAATTCGTAAATCATCTTTTCAGCCAGCCGGTATTCCAATCCCTTCTGCTTGAGGAAATCAAACAAATGATAAACGGTGCGGTATTTAAAAGCACTGTTTTTATGCTGACCCATCGCATGTTTCAAGGTATGCCCAACAAAAGTTCCGGCATATCTTGCAGGCACTTGCAATTTTTCCGTCAGATCGCGAATCAGCGGAAACAAATTCTTTGAAAAGATATAGGTGTAGGTATCTTCCGGCACTCCCCATGCCTGGAGTTGGTGATAATGATCGATCACCTCTTCGGGAAGCTGGCTGCGCAATTTTTCAATTTGAGCATCTTCCAATGGAATTGGTGCGCTGTCGGTATCGGGATACATGCGGTCTGCTCCGGGCAGCACCCTTTCGAAAATGGTAGTGCCATCAGGAAGCGATTTTCTGGTCTCCTGCGGAATACCTTCCAAAGCCATTTTGCAGCGTTCTTCAACGGTTTCGAGTGCTGTTGCAATATCTTCTTCCGGACCCCAAATCAGCAGCAAAGCATCATCTTGGTCGGCCTTAACCATGGCACCAAGTTTTTGCCAGCTTTCATATGTCAGCCCTGGCTCAGTCATCTCGTTATGCAACAAATGCGGCCTTTCGATGCAGGCAATCACCTTCAGTCTGTCGCTTAGCTCATTCGCAAAGCTTTGTCCGGGTTGAGTAAAATGCGCTAATGCCCCTTTGAATCCGGGCAAACAAATCAGTTGAAACCAATTTCCGTTTGCTTCGGCATGGCGAATCAGTTCAATTGCTTCAGGAATATCAGCCGCTAAAATGCTTTTATTTTTGATTTTCCAGCTTTTGGGTTCTTCAATCTGCTTCAAGAGCTGATCGCGCAAAAGCAAAAGTGACCATTGCCTGAAAGCTTCATTATGGGTGAGCTCTGGAATCCATTTGGTATGTGCCACCCCTTTTATCTCCACACGCGTGCCGCCTTTGCAGCTCACATTCACATCCTGCCGGCCGGCACCCATTCCAGTGCGTACCTTAGCTGTGCTGCGATTCAGAAAGCGGATATAGTCGCAGGCCTGTTTCACCTCATCGGGATTCATACATTCTGGATAGGTTACCGTTTCGATGAGTGGCATACCCAGCCGGTCGGTCTTATACACACGTGTATGACCAATATCCGAAATCTCGCGGCAAGAATCTTCTTCGATACTCAATTGTATCAGCCGGATCTTTTTGTGTGGCAGCGGAATTTCGCCTTCAACACCGATGATTGCCGTCCGCTGAAAACCCGTTGGGATGCTGCCATCTAAATATTGCTTTCGGGTGATGTGCACCTCTCCAACAACGTTGAGCTTCGATAACAGGGAAATTTCTATTGCTATATCCAACGCCTGTCTGTTAATCGGGAAAGGAGGCGTGTCGTCCACTTCATAGGTACAAGCAGTGGGATTTTTGATGCGATACACGATTTCTTTTCGCGTTTTAAATTCCATCAGGGCAGTGCCATCGTATTCGCCCAGTTCGCTGAGGGTGGGACGCATATGCCTGATGATTTCGGCATCGTAATCGTTGCTGTGGTTGAAAACACCTGCCGGACAATGGCAGAACAATTTTTTATCGGTAAGCAGCTGTTGGTGAACCTCCAGACCCGACATAAATCCAATGCGGTCGTAGGTTTGCTGCGTTGCCTTTTTACGCGGCACATAACCAGCCTGCTGGCGGGTTTGCTCGTAATGGGCTTTGGCATCAAAAGGTTTGATCATATCGTGCTAAGCTTTGCTGAAACGGTTTTGAAACCCGTAAAAGTAGCAGATTTTTTGCTTGGTATCACGATAAATTGATTCTAAATAGTGCCTGACCGGATTTATTTGACGTGAACCAGAAAAGGAATACCATTGAGTTCTTAAACCTGGTAATTTGATGGATTAACAGAAAGCTTAGTCTTCCTTTCGGACAATCTGGGCACGTATTGGATGTTTAAGGTTTTGATACTCTATCAGTTCCATTTTCACGCTTCCAACTATCACCGCTGCTTCGGCCAGAATGGGCAGATGATTTTCGTCGTCTGTTACCCAGACAAACAGTGGGTAGGCATCGGCAAACACATTACCGGTGGCCATCATAGGGGCAAATTTCAGGCATTTGAATGTTCCCAGCGAAGTTTTGATGTATTCGGTGCCTTTGTATTTCACCTTGCTCACATAAACCGAATCATCCAGAAAAAAATCCACATAATAATTACTGTCGGCATCAAAGTCGTTTAAGCTTAAGGTTCGCATAAAAAACAAGGCCGAAACAAAATCCTGGATATTTTCAGGGACGGCTTTGGTAGCTGTCCTGCTCACTGCTTTGCCTTCGTTATGATAAAAATACACATCGTCATCCTTTACATAACCCCCTTCTCGCGTACGGCGCACAAACAGATAGGGCACCAAAGCTTCTTTATCCACATAGGATTCGAAGCGATCGCGTACTTTATAGAACCAATTGAAAGCCCCTTTGCTTTTTCCTTCGCCCACAATATGCCAAACCTCCCGATCGAAAAATTTCTTGCGATGTGATTTTACGGTAATTGTGGCCTCACCAGCCACCACATTGCCTGTAAGCATTGAACTGTAATAAACGCTATAGCGTGTAAGTTCGTCCTCTCCAAATGCGTTGTTCGGATACTGCCTCAGCTGGGCATGAACCGGAACAGAAAAGACAAGCCAGGCAATGAAAAGCAGGATCTTCATTACAAAACTCTTTTGAAAAATTGGGGCGACAAAGGATTGATTCATAAAGTGAAACTAGTAGTCATTTTGAAATAAATGCGAAGATACTGTTTTAAAAATATTATATGCTGAACGAAAACCTCAACCGAATATTGCTGAATCGTTTTTAATCAATCTTTTTGAAAATAAGAGAGGTTTCGTTGCCAGAAGTAAAAATCAACCTGTTGCTTTTAATGATAAAATGATATTCTTTCTGATCAAGAAGGTTCCGAAAATTGTCAGTTGCCTGCATCTTGGGGCAATCCATCCTGGCACTTGCCAGGCTGCTAAAACGAATTAAATCTCCTGATGTTTCAACGCCTCCACGAATTTCGTTGCAGCCGTCATGACCACCAATTCGTTTTTCCTCCACAAAAATTTCCAACTGAGGCAAACCCCTTGAAAACGAATCTCTATCAAGCTTTTGATTATCTATTTCGTCTAAAACCCAAATGTCATGCAGCCTTATATCTGCCTGAGATGTTGTTTGGGCTATTCTTTGTTTGCTTTTGCAGGAAGATAATCCAGCAAAAGCCAGTAGCAGCAAAAGATAAGCAAGCTCTTTTTTCATCCGTTTACATTTTAATGAATTTGATGTAGTCATTGTTTTGTTTAGCCGATCGTTGAATCAGATAAACTCCGGGCTTAAGCTTTGCAATATTCATGCCGCATTCAGTTTCTCCCTGCATCAGTAACCTCTGATCCACCAATCGTCCATCCAGATCGTACAATCGTATCCATTGACTTTCGGAGGCTGGTTGAGGTAATACGAGCTGTAAGTTTTCGCGGACAGGATTGGGAAATAGCCTGAGTTTTGTTTGGTTGTCTTCAGCGATTGATGCACAGCTATTTACAGTAATAAAATTTTCAACAAAAATACTGTCGGCTATGCCGCTCGCTTCCACAACCAATCCCACATCGTAGGTTCCAGGGCTCTCATAGGTGACTACAGGATTAGCACTTTGGACGTCATCCGCCAGACCTCCTTCAAAATACCAACGGATGGATTCGGGATTGCCAAGGCCGGAAAACTGAAAGCCAACAGCAGTATGGGGACAGCTTGTTCTTTTTGAAACTTCGAAACGAGCCGAAACCTCCGTTTGTGTATATCCCAGAAAACTGAGATAAGCTGCCATTAACTCTGTCAAACTGCTTCCGGGAAGTGCCTGCAAGCCACCAAATTCCAAGGAAGTAGCAATTCCTTTATAACTGCCCGAATCAATTGCAGCCACATAATTCAAGTTTGTTTGCGAATCAGCAAACCAGGGTTTTGCCGGCTCGAGGGGCAAAAGGTTTTCGCACCAAGCCTGATCGCCCTGATAAGAAAATTGTATCCCTTCGACAGGACTACCTGATAAACCGGCCAATGTATCTGCAGGGTATTGCACGCCATCTATAAACCCCTCTGTTCGAAGCAATTCTCTGAGTTGAGTATGCGGATTCATATAGAAAAATGATCCCCCTTCCAGATAAATATTTCCACCAGCAGACAAGAATCCTGCAAGAAGCGCATCTTCAACAGCATTCAATTCATCATAATGCGGCATAACCCCTAAGGTCAAAAATAGCAACTCATAATTAAAAATCGTTGAGTCAATGCCTTGAAGTACATGATAAATAATCGAATTGTTCTGTAATTCCTCTTCCATCACAGGAGCTGAATTATGATTGCGATCCAGATCAATCAGCGCAATCTTGCTCTTGCCGATCTGCAAAAAGTCGTGACCATCGTACAACACCTCCTCATCATGAAGTAGTTGCGATACTATTTCAAAACTTCGCCCTTGTTGAGCTGCATGGCTTGTCTGGATTTCAAAAAATAAGTGTATGAGCTGTCCGGCCTCAAGCTTTTCTATCGTCAGCAAGCTATCGCTGACCAACATAACAAAGGGATCATCAAACTGAATACTGAATTCAAGATCGTTGATTGTTAGTGGTCCAAGATTGCTAAGTTCATAAACCAACAACACTTTTTCGCCAGGATCGAGCTGTTGATTATCACCATCAATAATTATAGCAGAACTGACTACCGGATTGAAATAACCAAACGTAAACAAGTCCTGAGAGAAAATTTCAAGGTCGTTAACATTGGCATTGATATCTATTCTAACTTCTTCAATAAATGTGTTTTCGGAAAAGAGAACACACGCCTCCGGAACCCGAACTGTCGCTCCCGGCTCTAGGCTTATGGGCAATTGCAGATTTGCCTGTACCTGAAAACCCAACGAAGCTGCAGCAAAGTGAATTGCATTGACTTCAAAAGATTGTGTGCTGTGATTCTTGATGTTAAGGTCAAGCGATATTGGCAGATGTCTCCTTATTAAAGGTGTTTCGTCAGGAAGTATCAAGGTAAATTCGGGACCAGCCGTAACGAAAATTTCCTCCTCTGCAAACAGTCTGTCATCCGCTGTCATCCGCAAGCCGGCTTTGCCAAAGTTATGACTGCCACCCTGCCAGACAAGCTGCTGATTTTGATTGATATGCATCCTTTGCAAATCTGCTCCGGGTTTCAGGCTAATCTGCAGATTAGCAGGTGGCAAAGTTCTGGAATATCTTGAAAAGAAGGGTTTCGAATCAGGTGATTCTTCCAGTTCGGCAAAGCCAAGTCCGATCGCGGGTGTAAAGCTCATATCCGCCTGTATCTCCTTATAATGAAATGTGATGTCGCCGTCCGGGAATAGTTTTGCGTAAAAAGTTGCGGAAGCCTGATTGTTTTGATCACTGATCTGCCACTCAAACAAAACACTGTCGGGGGCAGCCAGCCATCCAAGCCTGTCACCTTCATTAAACAGGCCAAACTTGCGATGCATAAGTGGAGCAATCGCCTTTAACTGTTTGAGATACAATTCATCAAACTGCAAATAATAATAGGGCATGTCTCCCGGCTTGAACATCAGATAACCATCCACATGCATATACAAGGTATCATAAATTATTCCGGCCAAGGGAAACGAAAAAGGCAGTGTAACTGCAGCATAACCATTTTCCTCATCATCAACAGGCAGGATATTTGTTTGCAAGTCAGGATAAGGTTTGATCTGCCCCGATTCGGTATAATCAGGAAAGATCTGCCAGTTGAAAGGAGACTGACCTGCAACCGGTTCTAAATTAATTAGGGTATCACTTACAGGATTGATCAGGATTGTTTGATCAGGCAAAAATACCGGTCCAGCATTTTGTGGTTCATACACAACTGAAGTATAAGTAGTCTTGTCATTGTTGATTGCTTTTGGCAAAAATACAGCTGCCGTTTCCTGGATCAATTCATCACCCGCATATTCCAGAAGACTAAAATCATGGATCGTACCATAGGACTGATCGTAATTGTCTTCCTCATCAACAAGTAAAAAAAATCTTGCGGCTTTATCAGCAGGTACATAACTTAACAGTTGGCTAACATCCAATCCCAATTCAATCGGTTCGTTGGCATTACTTACTTGTCCTGGCATGGGATAATAGCTACCCTGAAAATTGAAATGTGAAAAGCCTACAATATATTCCGGGACAAAACTGGAAGTATCAAGGCTGACGCCTGCACGTAACCTGATTTTTTGTCGCCAATTATGGCTAATAGTCGCTTTCATAGTAAGTTTCGGATGCCATTCCGCTTCGGGGAACAACACATGCACGCTGTTATTCCAGATGCCACCCTGCTCACCATACTCCAATGCCAGGGTGCTATACATCAGATAAAAAAAGCCATCATCGCCCCAATTGGTTCCGTAGGAATTCACTGCTTTCATAGCACCATACTCCCAGTCGCGCATATCCACAATTCCATCCCCCGTAATATCCAGATCATTGGTAAATTGTCCATCGTTATTGATATCATAACACACAGAATCGTTATAACCAACGATTGTCATGGCATGAGTAGCTTTAGGACCAAATCGGGTGTGGGCATGCTTTCCGGCATCAGCACTTTCCTGGGGCAACACTACTAAACCATAATCCTGGCCGGCATAAAAACTGGCAAGTCCGCCTGTTTCAGATCCTTCGAGGTGATTGTGCAGCCAATGCTTAAGCACCAGTAGTCCTTCGGGAGTGCCAACAGGAATAGAGGCGGCACCACTAATCCTGTTAGTCATGGCATTATGGTAAACTTCATATCCGCTTGCCCAGTAATAGTCGTCATCCAGTTCTATGGGACCATAAACTGCTTCTGTTGGATTTCCGGCATCATACAAGAGATCAAAGGTGTGAAAATAACTCACCCCGCCACCATAATAAGGTGTTGTTGAATTCATGAAGTTCCAGACGAAATGATCCGGATAGAGGTTGATGGCTGTGTCAGAGGTAAGATTTCTTAAACGATTGATTTCGTAAGTGAAATTATATCCCACCAGGGTGGCCTGACCGCAAGAGGCTCCCTGCTGATTGAAAACCGGCCTCAGATAGGGAGAAGTAGAATTATCAACCGAATAAGGCAATTCCATTTTATGCTTAATAAAATCAGAAGTAAGTGCCGGCAAATCAGGAAACTTCATCCCTGCCCGTTCACCAATATTTACTCCTCGGGGAAAATTTAGCTCATTTTGTGCTGATAAAGCAGATGAAAAAAACATCAGAAAAAACAATACAGGCAGACAAATCCAATTCAATTTCATGGTTCTTGCTTTAATACTTTCAAAATGATATTGTGTCAACAACCAACAAAAATAACAGAAAATCAGGCAATATCAAGCTAAAGTAAGTTTACGGTGCCGCCTTATTTTTGAATTACATTAACTTTGAAATGATAAAACTGACATCAACCTAAAGATCCCTTTATACCAAATGCCTATGAAAAAATCGAATATCAGGCCATTCTTGCTTCGGCAGCTCCAGTTTGAGGAGGTACAAAAGCTTGTATCCTGGGCAGCTGCCGAAGGCTGGAATCCGGGACCCCATGATGCCGAAGTTTTCTGGAAAACAGATCCCATGGGATTCGTAGGTTATTTTGATGACGACGAACTAATTGCCGGTGGATCGATCGTTTCGTACGATGGTCTATTCGGTTTTATGGGCTTTTTTATTGTGAAGCCCGAATATCGTTCCAAAGGAATAGGAAAACAACTTTGGTTGAGCCGGCGCGATCGCCTGCTCTCACGACTTAAACCTAATGCCTCAGTAGGCATGGACGGTGTTTTGGCGATGCAGGATTTTTATCGCAAAGGCGGATTTGAAGTGGCTTTTCGTGATGAACGTTATGAACGCAAAGGTGAGTCTTTCAGCGTTCACAAAAACATCACAAGCTATTCAGAAAAAGATCTTCAAAAGCTGCAACTTATGGACAGTTTTTGTTTTGGCGTACCCAGAACCAGATTTTTGCATCATTGGCTTCAGCTTCCTGAAAGCCGGACTTTCACCTTCATTCAAAATCAGGAATTGAAAGGTTATGTTCTGCTGCGCAAAGCTGGAACAGGTTATAAAATCGGGCCACTTTTTGCAGAAAGCTATCCCGTTGCTGAGGCACTTTATCAGGCCTGCCTTGATGCCGTTCCGAACGAATCTGTTTTTCTGGATATTCCGGTTACCAATCCGGATGCCGTTAAACTGGTGAAAAATTTTCAGGCCGTATATGTGTTTGAATGTGGCCGGATGTATTATGGCAAACCACCTGAATTACCCATTCAAAAGATTTTTGGCATCACCACATTTGAGCTGGGTTAAATTTACTTTTGAGCTTTCAGCTTCAAAAAGAATCGGGCATCTTTTCCGGTTAGATTGCTTAATTTTGCATTTCATCAAAAGTAAAAACAAGTTCATGGAAAAAGAACGTACCAATATACTGATGCGCAAGCCCGAATGGCTCAAAACCAAAGTGCCTGCCGGAAAAACATATTTATCTGTAAGAGAAATCGTTGATCAGCACAAACTGCACACCATCTGCACCAGCGGCCATTGCCCCAATATGCACGAATGCTGGGGACGAGGCACTGCCACCCTGATGATTTTGGGCGATATCTGTACCCGTTCGTGTGGGTTTTGTAATGTAAAAACCGGCCGTCCTCTACCAGCCGACTGGCAGGAACCTGATCGCGTAGCCGAGAGCGTTAAACTGATGAAGCTCAAGCATGTGGTGCTCACCTCAGTGGATCGTGATGATCTGAAAGACGGCGGAGCAGAAATTTGGGCACTCACCATCAAAGCCATCAAAAGGGAAAGTCCGGGCACCACAATGGAAACCCTGATTCCGGATTTCGACGGACGTGAGGAGCTCATCATGAAAGTGGTGGAAGCCGGTCCGGAGGTGATTTCGCACAACCTGGAAACAGTGCGCCGCATGACGCCCTGGGTGCGCAGCCGTGCCAAATACGACCTCAGTCTCAAAGTGCTCAAAACCATTGCTGATACAGGCCTTATCGCCAAATCAGGTGTGATGCTTGGTTTAGGAGAAATACAAGAAGAAGTGCTCGAAACCATGCGCGATATCCGTGCCACCGGTGCCAGCGTAATGACGATTGGCCAATACCTGCAACCCACCCGCAACCACTTACCTGTTAAGGAATTTGTGAAACCGGAGGTGTTTAAAATGTATGAAGAAGAAGGCCTGAAAATGGGCTTCCGTCATGTGGAAAGCGGCCCGATGGTGCGCAGCTCGTATCATGCCGAAAAACATATTTTGTAAAAAATTTTGAAATGAATATTGATGAGCCTTTATTTGATTTAATAGACAATAATCTTACTCATAAGATCTTCAATGGAGATAGTTTAAGGATAATAAAAAACCTGCCTTCAAACAAATTTGAGCTTATTGTAACTTCTCCTCCATACAACATAGGAAAAGCATATGAAGTAAAAACGAGTATAGAAGAGTATTTAGATACTCAAGAAAAAATAATTAACGAATTAATTAGAGTTTTAGCTTCAAATGGCAGTATTTGTTGGCAGGTAGGAAATTATGTTGATAAAGGAGAAGTCTTCCCTTTAGATATATTCTATTATAATATCTTTAAAAAACATGGTCTCAAATTAAGAAATAGGATTATTTGGCATTTTGGCCATGGTTTACATGCAAGAAATAGATTTAGTGGTAGATATGAAACGATTTTATGGTTTACAAAATCTGATGAATATATTTTCAATTTAGATGATGTAAGAATACCAGCAAAATATCCTGGAAAAAGGCATTTTAAAGGAGAAAGAAAAGGTGAAATATCTGGAAATCCATTAGGAAAAAACCCAAGTGACATTTGGGAAATTTTGGCAAAAGATTGGGAAACTGGACTATGGAATATTCCCAATGTCAAAGCAAATCACCCTGAAAAAACAATTCATCCTGCTCAGTTTCCTATTGAACTCGTGGAGAGATGTGTTTTAGCACTTACAAATAAAAACGGATGGGTTTTAGATCCATTTTCTGGAGTTGGCTCCTCTATAATTGCATCTCTTTTAAATGAGCGAAATTCTGTTGGTATTGACAAAGAAAAGGAATATTGTGAAATAGCTGCTAAAAGAATAATTGATTTAAAAGAAGGTGTTTTGAAAACGAGACCAATTAATAAACCAATTCATGAACCCTCTGCAAATGATAAAGTAGCAAAAGTCCCTCAAGAATGGTTAAACATGGAAAGATATAATAATACAGCAAGGAAAATTAAATGAAAATTGCACAAAAATATTCTCACTTAAATGGAGAGGAATACCTTATTGTACATCATAAGGAATTGTATGATGAAATAATTTCAACTATTGAAAGTATTGATGCTGAATCATACATGACCAAGGTAAGTAAGGAGAAAACAATGAGAGGCAAGTTATTGTATAGTCCAAGGGCATTAAATAGAGCCTTTGAAGAAAAGTTTAGTCAATTAGGCTGGAATGAAAGTAGGTATAAATATTATGTAACTACACGACAAGACTTGCTAACTGAATTAATATCATTACCTTATGCAAAGCAAAAGCAATTTCTAATTGAAAATGGTATAGACCATCCCATATCATCATACAAACAAACAGACTTTGTTAAAGATCAGATTGCCGTTGAAGTTCAATTTGGGAAATACGCTTTTGTTGCATTTGACTTATTCGTTAAACACTTATTATTTTATTCTGGTGGAGTTATTAATGTTGGAATTGAAGTATTACCAACAAAAACTATGCAAGCTCAAATGAGTAGTGGAGTTGCGTATTATGAAGGAGAGGTTTATAATGTGATGAGACACGGACGGATTAATCCACCTGTTCCACTACTTATTTTAGGCATTGAATCATGAAACAACTCCTTTTTCGTGACCTCGGCACCATGGATTATCAACAGGCATGGGATTCTCAGGAAACTTTGTTTCAGGAGCTGATCAAAAACAAAGACAGTCGTTCAGATGCAGGTCATTTATTGTTTGTGGAACATCCGCATGTATATACGCTGGGAAAAAGCGGCAGCGAAACAAATCTTTTGGTGAATGAAGATTTTCTGCGCGCAAAAGGAGCTTCCTTTTACCGCATCAACCGCGGAGGGGATATCACTTATCACGGCCCCGGACAAATTGTTGGTTATCCAATAATCAATCTGGATCGTTTTGAAATTGGTGTGCGTGACTACATCTTTCGTCTGGAAGAATCTGTAATCCGCACGTTGGCACAATTTGACATCACAGCTTCGCGTCTGGAGGGAGCAACCGGCGTATGGCTCGATCCGGAAGTTAAAGGAAAATCACGGAAAATCTGCGCCATTGGTGTGCGGGCAAGCAGAGGTGTTACCATGCATGGATTTGCCTTTAATGTGAATACCGATTTGCGGTTTTATGACTATATCAATCCCTGTGGATTTACTGACCGGGGCGTTACTTCAATGGAAAAAGAGCTGGGTTCGGCACAGGATTTTGAAAAGGTGAAAACAGTTCTCAAATCAGCATTTGCAGCAGTTTTCGACAGTAAATTCCAAATAGTCTGAATAATTTTTCAGCTGAACAATAAAAAACCCTTATCTGGATTTTACCACCCTAAGAACTTCCACATTGCCTTTTTCATCCACAAGCTGTAGCAAGTAAATGCCAGCCGGAAGCTGCTGCAGATTGGTTTCAAAATGATTCTTTCCGGCAGTAGCAGTAAACTCTTGACGGATTTTCAACTGCCCTTGAATCGTAAAAATATTCATTTGCATCCTGGCCGGTCTGCTTAAGTAAAAATTCAAAGCCAGTTTTTCATGTGTTGGATTGGGATGGATGGCAGCCAAAAATGGTTTGGCCCAATTCTCGTTGAGGTCAAGCACTTTATCCACCCTCAAATCCAAAACTACTGGCAAGTGATCTGACATTTGATGCAGTGCTGTTGCTATTTCCTCCGAAACAACAGTATTTGCCGGATTGATGATGCTTCCGTTAAACCTGTTTCCATCCTGGCCAAAAGCCTGATAGGAATTCGTGACATAACGCACACTACGACTTCCCAATTTTACCTCATCGGAGATAAGGATAAAGTCGAAACGATCGTCCATGCCGCCCGAAGATGCACAACCGTTGGAGCTTGTATTGGTTGACTGGGTGTGTATTCCGGCAAATGCTAAGTTGTTGTGCCAGGAGCCGTTTTGCGAGATTGGATCAAGAAAACGCATGTCGATATTGGCATAATTGGTAATCGTCTGATAAGCTGCTTCAGCACCAGAATACACATTAAAATCGCCCATAAATAATACGTTCTCATCGGTGTAGTGCTGCTCCAAAAACTCCATCACATCAACAGCCATCACATTTCGGGTGGCAGCATCATCTGCATCGCTTCCTGCTTTTAAATGCGCCACCACACAAACTACAAAAGCCGTATCACCAAGCACCAGATCAGCTGAATTATAATACAACTCATATACATCAACATCCCTAACATATTGTTGCGCAGTATATTGCTGTTTCAATTTGAGCTTACGTGAATCATAATACAACATATTCACAATACTTGATCCAGCCTGATTGCTCACTACTGCTTTTTGATAATAATCCTTACCATCAACATTTAAAGTGTTCTGCATCAAATCGTTTTGAACAATTTGATTGGCAGAGATCTCGTTCACGGTAAAAATATCCGGTTGCACCTCATCGAGGATGGTACGCAGGTGTATATTTTTATCATCAACATTATTGTTATTATTTGTACACCAGCTTGTTACAACCCCGTAATAAAGCAAATTGTAATGCATCACCTTCAGGGTATCCTGCGCCTGTGTGAGTGTTCCGATACAAAAAATGGAAACAAAAAGTAAGATATTTCTCATGGTATTTACTTGGAGGGCAAATGTACTAAAACCAGCAAAAAGAGAGAAGAAAGAATTATCGGGCACCAAAAATAAAGCGCAGGAAAACTATCTTTGCCGGCATGAATCAGGCAGATGCAGTTTTTCGGCAAATGAATAAACTCGGAAAAGCGCGGGTTCCATTCCTGTTTGTGTTGGATTTTGAACTTCAAAAACCTTTTGTTATACCATTGAATGAAATTGATCCTCAACAAATAAGATACGCCATCAACGGCACCGGACCCGATTACGGAAAACCTGAAGAACTGCCTGAAAATTCATTTTTCCTTCCTGCCGAGGCTGACAAAAAACACTATTTACAAGCCTTTGAACAGCTGATGTTTCACCTTGGCCGGGGCGATACTTATTTGCTTAACCTCACCATGCCTGTTCCGGTAGAGACTAATCTTAAGCTGTTGCAAATTTTTGAGTACAGCCAGGCAAAATACAAACTTTGGCTGGCCGATGAATGTGTTGTTTTTTCGCCCGAGACTTTTGTGACTATTCAAAAGGAAATGATCAGCACTTTCCCGATGAAAGGAACAATAAACGCTGATTGTGAAGGTGCTGATCAGCAATTACTTGACGATCCCAAAGAAAAAGCTGAACATTATACCATTGTTGATCTGTTGCGGAATGATTTAAACAGTGTAGCAGAAAACATTCGCGTGGAAAAATTCCGGTATCTTCAAAAAGTCTTTACCTGGCAGGGAGCACTTTGGCAGACCAGCAGCAAGATCAGTGGTGAGTTGCCATCAAACTATTTGGACAAGCTTGGAAATTTATTTCAAAAATTGCTTCCGGCTGGGTCTATCTCCGGTGCACCAAAAAAACGAACCCTTGAACTCATTCAGGAATTGGAAAAATATCAAAGAGGCTATTATACCGGTGTGATGGGTGTTTTTGACGGCAAAAATCTTGATAGTGGCGTGATGATTCGCTTTGTGGAACAAACAAAAGACGGCCTGGTTTACAAGGCAGGAGGTGGAATCACGGTAAACAGCAATGCCAAAACCGAGTACGAAGAACTGTTACAAAAGGTTTATCTGCCTTTTACTTTTCAATCAGCCAAACCATAATATCGCATGACAGTCAATAAGAAATTTCCACTACTGGAAAGCATATTATTGGTGGACGGTAATTTTCCGTTGCTCGATTATCACCAGGCCAGGATGGATTTTGCTACTGAGAAACTTTTTGGAAACAGCGTAAAACACAAGCTTTGGGAATGGATCAAAGCCTCTCCGTTTCCCTTAATCGGCAGATACAAATGCAGGATACTGTATGGCAAACAAATGGGGCGGCCCGATTATCAGATATATAATTATAAACCCATTCATAAACTCCAACTCATTGAAGCCAATCTTTTGAACTACAATCTGAAATTTTCAGACCGAACAAGCCTGAATCAGTTACACCAACAAAAAAAAGAGGCAGATGATGTACTGATTGTACAAAACGATTTGCTCACCGATACAACCTATTGCAATATTGGTTTTTTTGATGGCAATGAATGGCTTACACCTGCACAACCCTTGCTCAAAGGTGTACGCAGAGCATTTCTGCTTGATCAGGGTTTAATCAAAGAAGCTGATATTGAGGTATCATATCTGGATAAATTTAGTCATTTCAAATGCTTTAATGCCATGATTGGGTGGGAAGAAAGTAAAGTTGTCGAAACGGCAGCCATCCATGTGCAGCTACTTTAAAAATTAATCTAAAAAAGCTGAAAATACTTTTGTATCAAACTTTTACGATTTAATTACCTATATCAGCCAATATCTTAAAAAGCTGCTGTAGTTGAATGGGTTTTTCCAGGAAGGCAACACACCCGGCTTTTTTGGCACGTTGTTTTTCTTCAGGAAGCTGAAATGCTGAAACTGCCACAACAGGGATATGGGATTTAATGGCTGTAATAATTGCCGTTGCATCAAGCCCATTCATAACCGGCATTTTCAAATCCATAAGCACAAGATCGTAGTTTTTGGTTTTAACCAGTTCAACCGCTTCTTTTCCGTTACGTGCATGATCGATTTGCTTACAAATATTTTTAATACCTAAACGGATCAATTCAAAGTTGTCCTGCTCATCTTCAGCAATTAAAATCCTTGAAAAAGAAAGCTTAGGATTGGTTTCCTGATTCTTTTTTTGCTGAAGCAACGGGGAAACTTTTAACGGGACAGTAAAGGAAAACTCGCTTCCCTTTCCGTGTTCCGATTTTAATTGAATCCTGCCCTGCATCAATTCAACCAAGCCTTTGGCAATGCTCAATCCGAGGCCATTACCTCTGATTGCTTTTAGTTGCACTTCATCGCTTCTGTAGAATCGTTCAAATATTTTTTTCTGTTCCGATTCAGCTATTCCCATGCCGGTATCTCTGGTATAAAACAAAAGTTCGTTGTTTTGTGGTTTGCAACCAAAATTAATACTCCCTTTTTCTGTATATTTCAATGCATTCGAAATCAAGCCGGAGAGCACCTGCCTAATTTTTCCTTTATCCGCATCGATGGTAACATCCGGCAAATCAGGTATCGTCAACTCCAGCATCTTTTGCTTTGCCTCAGGTTCAAAGGTATCATACAGATCCAGCAACAAATCGCTCACATTGAACTCAAATTTTTCGACCGGCATCGTTTCTGAATCCATCCGCGAAATGGCCAGCACATCATCAATGATATGCAACAGTTGTTCGGCATTGCTGTTGATAATGCGGACAAATTTTTCCTGTTGGTCGCTGGAATAGCCCATGTCAAGAAGCTCCGAAAATCCAACAATGGCATTGAGGGGTGTGCGGATTTCATGCGAAAGATTATTCAGGAAAGCGGTTTTGAGTTTATCACTTTCTTCGGCTTTTTCTTTGGCCTGTATCAAATCCTTCTCCATCATTTTCCGGTCGGTAATATCCATGATAATTCCAATCAGTCCGCCAATCTGATTGCTGCTATCCGGAAAAGAAGATTTGGTAATAATGGCATTACGGATGGAACCATCACTAAGTTGAATAACCCGCTCCAGAATCTGTTGGTGCTCTTTTCCGCTAAAAATTGCCTGATCACTCAGATCGCGCTCCATTGGCTCTGCTTCAAATGGCAATTCATATATTTTTTTCCCAACGATATCCTTGTTTCTTACGCCATAAAAGTCTTCAAAAGCTTTATTTATTCCCAAATAAACCCCCTCACGATTCAGATAAAAAAGTGGGTTGGGGATAGAATCGAGCAATCGCTCAATAAACTTATTCTGGTTACGGATTTCTATTTCCTGTCTTTTACGCTTACTGATATCACGAACGATAATAAGTACTTCTTTTTCAGAACTTGTTACCATTCTGATATCAATCCAGGTTTGATTGTGTCCCAGTCCGATACCATGTTCAAATGACACCAACTCGTTTGTTTGCAAGGTTTTTGAAAGACTTTGCAGGAGCTTGTTAGCCAAACTGCTTGGTACTAAGGATTTTATATTTTTATACAGCATCTGATTTTCGTTCCAGCCTCTGCTGTTTGCATCCGGGCTCAAAACGACATCCACCACTACTCCGTCGGCGTTCAAGGTGCACATTATATCTGGTATTGCGCTGATAATAGCAGCATTACGCACTTGTGTTTCGCGAAGCTGTACCTTGGTCAGTTCCTGTTCGGTAATGTCTTTGGCCATTGACAAAATCCCCAGGTTACCATCCGGGAGTGTGATCACTGTTTCGAATAGTTCGAGTTTCTTTATCGCACCGCTTTTTGTGATTCCTTCAATGGTACTGTGCAGCATTTTGTTATGACGAATAGTACTCAGGTTTTCTTTCGCCTGTTTCCGGGAATGTTCGGGGACCAACACAAAGATTTGTTTTCCAATCAATTCGTGCGGCTCATATTCGTAGTACTCACATAAAGTTTGGTTCACCTCCAGTATCATTCCGTTCGTATCTTCCAGTATCGCTCCCAAAGGGGCAGCATTAAACAAATGGCGATAACGCTCTTCATTTCGACGACTTTCCAGTTCGGCGTTTTTGCGATCGGTGATATCGCGACCCAAACCAATTACAGCAGTAGGGTTGTCGTTTTCGTCAAGGACAGCTTTATTCGACCAGGCCAACCAGCGATAGCCTTTGGGAGTTCCAACCCTTTGTTCAATAAAGGCGATATGCGGAGGTACTAAAAGCTTTTTCATCTCTGCCAGGGTGGCTTCTCTGTCGTCTTCATGTATCAGGGGCATGAAATTTTTGCCAAGTATTTCTGCTTCAGATTTTTCAAAGAGCCTGCAATAGGATGGACTTACATACCGGAGCTTGTTTTCCATATCCACTTTTACTACCAGATCAGTTTGATGGGTGATCAACATCCGATATTGTGCTTCACTTTCGCGCAAGGTTTTCATCAACTCCCGATTCATCTCCTGATCCGAAAGAATTTTACCAATTAGCACATTTACAAGTGGATAAACACCAACAACGCTAAGAGAAATCACCTGAAAAACTTCTTTTTGATAAATATCCGGAAGGGTAAAAATCAGGAGCAACATGATCGAATGTACCAGCAAACCCATCAGGTAAAGCTGACCCAGACTAAAAGTCTTTAAATCCTTGTGGAGCTTGTACATATAAAAACCCAATCCAACTATAAAAGCTGATGCTACGGTAAGCACACCCATTAGAGTGCCAGTGCCACCAACTACAAAAATCCTGTATGCAGAAGCAATCAAGCCCGAAATCAAACCCGAAACCGGTCCGAAAAATGCCGTTGCCAGACTCACAACCAATGTACGTCCGTCAAAAATTATTCCCTCAGTAAGCACAAAAGGATAGATCATGCCAATTACTGCAGCCAACCCGAACAGCATCCCCTGCAGTACCTTGCCATTCAGTTTTGCGCGACTATACCGCAAATCAATAAAACCCGATAATACGCTAATAGCAACTAAAACACTCAGATTGTAAACCAAATCGATCAAAAACATAAGCAAATATACTGCAATTATGCCCCATTATACACTTGCAGACACAGAAATCAATAACTTATCCACCAAATGACTGCTGATTAAAAATGAACTAACTTTGCTTAAATTTTACCCCTATGATTTTTGGCATTGGCAACGACATCATTGAAGTGAACCGAATGGAACG
Source organism: Bacteroidales bacterium UBA6229 (assembly GCA_002440975.1). Lineage (GTDB taxonomy): Bacteria > Bacteroidota > Bacteroidia > Bacteroidales > F082 > UBA5536. Next base: position 20,188 of record DJWN01000015.1, on the reverse strand, counting down.
GCAGCTCACTAATAGCACAAGTTTAAAAGAGAAACTTTTTACCTTACGCGAACAGGCCTATGCCGATGACAAAGTCAGCAAATATCAACATTATGCAGCCCGCTTTGCCGCCAAAGAAGCTTTTTTTAAGGCACTTGGAACAGGCTATCGTTATGGCATGGCTTTTCACGAGATAGAAGTGCTCAAAGACGAACTGGGCAAACCAATAATTCACCTGCATGGGAAAGTGAAGGAATTCATCGAAAAACAGCAGATAAAACATATTCACCTCAGCATTTCGCATGTAAAAGAAATGGCCAGTGCTTTTGTGGTACTCGAGAAGTAGCTTTTAATCAGCCAGTTCAACCACTACCGGACAATGATCAGAATGCTTTACATCAGGCAGTATGGAGGCAGATTTTAATGCCGGAAGCAGATTTTCTGACAGCATATGATAATCGATACGCCAGCCTTTATTATTAGCGCGGGCATTGGCACGATAGCTCCACCAACTGTAATTGTGCGGTGCTTTGTTCACCTCTCTGAAACTATCGATAAACCCCTGTTCCAAAAAACCCGTCATCCATTCGCGCTCTTCGGGTAAAAAACCTGAAACAGTGGCATTACGCACCGGATCATGGATATCGATAGCCTGATGACAGATGTTATAATCTCCCGAAAGAATCAGCTTGGGACGTTCTTTTCTAAGGTTTAGCACATAATCCTGAAAGTCGTTCAGCCATTGCATCTTAAAAGCCTGACGCTCGTCGCCGCTGCTTCCCGAAGGATGGTAAATACTTACCACACTCAGCTCCCCAAAATCGGCACGCAAAAACCTGCCCTCATTATCATATTGCGGCAAATTCATGCCGTAAATCACATTATCCGGTTGAATTCTCGAAAGCAAGGCCGTTCCGCTATATCCCTTTTTTTGGGCCGGAAACCAAAAATGATGATAGCCCAGGGCTTCAAAATCCATCAAAGGGATTTGTTCGTGCATGGCTTTAATTTCCTGAAGGCAAATCACATCCGGCACTTCTGTTTTGAGCCAGTTGAGAAAGCCTTTGTTGATGGCTGCTCTGATGCCGTTTACGTTATAGCTGATGATTTTCATTATTGTTGTGTTAGGCTGCGAAGATAATAAAAGGATTGTTTTTAACCAGATACGCCAATCGAACGAGCGGAGGCAAACTCTTAGTTGCCAGAATGAAAGCAATTTGATAATTTCGCCCCTTTAAATCAAAACCTTTTGAAAGCTGAAATCCTTTTACGTCGATTTTTACGCTGGCGCAGCAATCATATCAGCGACAAGCAATGGATGTATGTCCTCAGTGTTGTTGTGGGCATCCTGGCAGGATTATCAGCCATCATCATTAAACATGCTGCCCATCTGATAAAGGATTTACTAACAAGCGGTTTTACCAGTCAATACGAAAACTATTTCTATTTCATCTACCCCACCGTTGGGATTTTTCTGGTGATTGTTTTCATGCGGTATATTGTGCGGCAGGACATTGGCCACGGCATTCCCGGGGTATTGTATGCCATCAGCCGCAAAAACGGCATCATCAAAAGGCACAACACCTTTTCGGCTATCATCACCAGTGCTTTTACGGTTGGATTTGGAGGTTCGGTAGGGCTGGAGGGGCCAACCGTTTCGACAGGTGCAGCCATCGGATCAAATCTGGGACAGCTGCTTCGGCTCAATTTCAAGCAGATCACCCTGATGATCAGCCTTTCGAGTGCCGCTGCCATGGCAGCTATTTTTCAGTCGCCCATTGCCGGGATTGTTTTTGCACTGGAAGTAATCATGATTGATCTTTCAATGGCATCACTGGTGCCACTCTTGATAGCCTCGCTTACAGCCGTACTGACTTCCTATTTTATGATGGGACAGGCAGTTATGTATCCCATTGAGTTGCACGAGACTTTTGACCCCAGTAATACTGTTTATTACATGGCCCTCGGTGTTTTGGCAGGCCTCATTTCAGCCTATTTTACTCGGGTTTATATCCTTACGGAAAACTTTTTTAAACGTTTCGAAAGTATGTGGAAACGTTTTCTGATTGGCAGTGTGCTGCTCGGTGTATTGATTTTCTTCTTTCCGGCACTTTATGGCGAAGGTTATGAAGCCATTAACCAAAGTTTGCAGGGCGATTATAGTGCCCTGTACAACAACAGTATTTTCTTCCCCTACAAAGATATTGGCTGGGTGATTTTTTTACTTTTCGTGGCCGTGATTCTGGTAAAGGCATTTGCAACAGCCTTTACTTTTGGAGCCGGAGGTGTGGGAGGCGTTTTTGCTCCAGCCCTTTTTATTGGTGCCTTCACGGGCTTGTTTTTTGCTTTGTTTACGAATCAATTGGGATTAGGCGATTTGCATCCCGGGAAATTTGCACTGGTTGGCATGGCAGGCATGATTGCCGGCATCCTTCATGCACCGCTTACAGGTATTTTTCTGATTGCCGAAATCACCAACGGCTACACCCTTTTTGTGCCGCTGATGATCGTGAGTACCATCGCATTTGCAACCGTTAAAGTATTCAACACCAATTCGGTTTACACCTATCAACTGGCAGAGCGTGGAGAATTACTTACCCATAATAAAGACCGCAGCATATTGAATATGATGAGTCTGCGCAGGCTTGTCGAGACGAATTTTAGTGTGATAAGACCCGGCACTACCTTACGCGATTTGGTTGGCATCATTGCGCAGTCCAAACGAAATATTTTTCCGGTGGTGGATGAGGATGAAAGCTTTTTGGGTCATATCCTGATGGATGATGTGCGCAATATTATGTTTGATACGGATCTTTACGATACTACTGTTGAAAACCTGATGGTGATGCCTAAGTATATCATCGACCCCGGCGAGCCCATGGCCGAAGTGGCCCGTAAGTTTCAGGAATCGGGCAAGTATAATATTCCCGTGGTTCATAAAGGACGCTACCTGGGTTATGTGTCGCGCGCCAATGTGTTTTCGACTTATCGTAAAAAACTGAGTGAGATTTCGGATGATTAGGGAAAGGTTTATGGGTATAAGGGTATCTGAGCTGACAGCTCTTAAGCAAACAGGATCACTATTCTTCAATACCGGTTCAAAAGCAATAGATTTGTGCAAAACAAAACAATTTGGTTCTGATGGATGCCATGATGCCTGAACTTTCGGGCTTTGAAGCCACACACGAAATAAAGAAATGCGGTCTGGCAATTCCGGTTGTTATGCTTACCGATTATGCCACTCCTGCATCCATCCGCGAAGCTGTAAGCACTGGCTGCAACAACTATCTTGCAATACCATAAATAAAAGCCTGCTTTACGCCTATATCCAAAAATGGCTGATTGGGTTTTCCTGAATATACCCACTTTTCATTGCGTCCTCTCCTTTTCAACTCACCTTTTTTTATTTGGCCTTAGCTGATACAAATCCAGGCCAAATTGAAGCCTAACTTAAAGAATTGACCAAACATTTTGCCACCAGAGCTCAAACACAAGCAATCATTTACCAAAGCCAAAATCCAAGCGATGATATCAAAAAAGTACTCAACAACAAAACAAAAGAAATCCTTGTGGTTCAAAGAGGATCGCGTCTGCTTTCTGATCGGGTTTCCAGAAAGTTCATGATAAACGAACTGGTTTACGCAGGCCAAACTCCTTTAATCATTCTGTCCGAAGCGACAGATAAATAGCCAAATAACTACTATTCTGCATTCTACATTATTTTTTGAGGGATTCTTCTTAAAAATCCATCCGGGCAATAAATAGAACAAGATCGAAAATCCAGCCTCGAAAAATTCAAAATTTCGCTAAGTCACTTTTTCGCTATTTAAGAAATCACCCTATTTCCTTAACTAACTTTTTTCATATTTAAGTTTTTATGTCATTTTCTTAACTACGCAGGTTTTTAGTTAAGGTTTTTGAATTAAGCTTAATTCTCAAAAAATTTTCCTGTCAGATGATGCAAGAGATAAGTATGAGAAGATTTTCTATACAGCTGATCATGATTTTCCCGTTACCGACTGCCAAATTATGCTATCGAAAATCATAAAATCAGAACTATTTTAACGCTTGTATGGCAAAATTTCCCTTTAGAATGATTCTAAATTGTAATTTCAAACCCACTACACACACCCTACCAATTTCATACAGAATTAAAGATGCTGAGATTTATGCACTACATTATTTCTCTTATCATTTGATTATCTTAATGTTATGAATCTTTATAACGCTACATATAAATTTACTACTTCCAACAAACGGAAACATCATATTAATTTAATGTTAATTAGTCTTTACATTTGACTTCGCATAACCTCAATTCAAATTCAGCTTATGTTCACCTTTAAACACGCCAACAAATCCATCGAACTGATCGAACGTTTTATGGACAAAATTGATCAGGGTGTGCTCATTTTTCAGGAAGGAGTTAAAAATTACCTGTATGAAAATAAGGAAAATTTTGCCGACAACCTAAAAACCCTGTCCACCCTCGAAACGGAAGCCGACATCATAAAACGTAAAATAGAAAACATGCTCTATACGCAATCGCTGATGCCGCAACTCAGAGGCGATATCATGCGTTTGCTTGAGGATCTCGATAATTTTATCGATCTCACCAAAACAAATTTGTTTCAGTTTGATGTTGAGATTCCATTTATTCCATCGATGCTGCACAACGATATGATCAAGCTGACTGAGCTTTCTGTTTTGGCTGCTGAAACAGTGATTCCGGCTGCCCGCGCCTACTTCCGCGATCCGGAATCAATCAAGGAAAAAATACATCGTGTTTACTTGTATGAACAGGAAGCAGACAAATTAGCCGACAGCATCAAAAGAAAAGTATTTCAGGATATGCCAACACTTAAGTTAAGCGAAAAATTTCACCTCAGATATTTTACCCTGCATATTGAAAACCTATCAGACGCAGCCGAACGAGCAGCCGATCTGCTAACCATAATGGCTATTAAAAGAACAATCTAATTTGTAACACATAACGATTTGCTTTTCTTATTTTATATATCAGGAGGTTTATTTCTGGGCTGGTCGCTGGGAAGCAATGACGCTGCCAATATTTTTGGTTCGGCAGTGGGAGCAAAAATGGTAAGCTTCAAACGCGCTGCCTGGATTGCCAGCATATTTGTAATAATAGGTGCGGTTTTTCAAGGCAAAGGAGGTGCCGAAACGCTCAATGCATTAGGTGCAGTGGATGCTTTGGCCGGCGGTTTCACCGTTACGGTTTCAGCAGCACTTACTGTATTTTTGATGACCCGAAAAGCCCTTCCTGTTTCTACCAGCCAGGCAGTTGTTGGAGGGATTATCGGCTGGACACTCTTCACCGGAAACGAACCTGATCAGAATACTTTGTGGAAAATCGTTTCAACCTGGGTTAGCGGACCCATTCTGGGAGCCCTCTTTGCAGCCTTGCTTTATAAATTGATGCGATTTGTGCTCCGAAAATCAAAAATTCATGTCATAAAACTGGATGCATTGATTCGTATCAGCCTGATACTGGCCGGTGCATTTGGTGCTTATAGTTTAGGAGCCAACAACATTGCCAATATCATGGGTGTATTCATTTCTGCGGCTCCGGATGTGATGATAGATTTTGGGCTGTTTACATTGGATGGCGTACAGCTTTTGTTTCTGATTGGTGGCCTCGCTATAGCTGTTGGCATTTTCACTTACAGCGAGAGGGTGATGAACACCATTGGCAATGGCATTTTATCTCTTTCGGCAGAAGCAGCCATTGTGGTAGTGCTTTCGCAGGCACTAGTGCTTTTTCTATTTTCATCGGCATCACTGTCAGATTTTTTGAACAGTATTGGTTTGCCTGCCCTTCCTTTGGTTCCGGTTTCAAGTACACAAGTTGTGATTGGATCGGTGCTGGGTATTGGACTGATAAAAGGAACACAAGAAATAAAAACACGTGTTTTGGCTAGTGTTGCTATGGGTTGGATTACTACTCCTATTGCTGCCGGAATCATCACCTATTTCTCACTCTTCTTTATCCAAAATGTATTCAACCTCCAGGTAAGCAGTCTAACACAGGCTTCACAACCCTTTACAGAACGTATTGCTTCCTCCAACAATGGTTTGATCGAATACGACCTCATTATTCCTGGAATCATCGTATTTTTTGCATTGATAATCAGCGTTTTAATTTATATCGTATTTTACCAGCAACGCAAACGACTTAAGACCGAAAATCAACTCCTGTCTCAGCAAAACGAATCCTATAACGCACAAAAGGCTCTTACCGATCTTGAGATTACCGCCATTCAAAATGAAAAGGAAAACTTAAGACGAAAACTTGAAAGCAAAAGGAAAGAATTTATTGATGCTGCACTTAATCTGAGCGAGCAGCGCGAGTTTCTGGAAACTATCCTCAATGAAATTAACAGCACCAGACAAATTGAAGATGGCAATAAGGTTCCTCAAAAACTACTGGCACTCGAAAACCTGATCAAACAACGCATGTCGTTCAAAAGCGAAAAGGAAGACTTTTATGGTCAGATCGAACAGGTTCATCATGATTTCCTGCAAAAACTTGAAACATCCTTTCCTGATTTAACAGACAACGAAAAACGGCTTGCAGCCATGCTGCGCCTGAGTTTGCCCGGTAAAGAAATTGCCACACTTATGAATATCTCTCCAAAAAGTGTTGAGATAGCCCGCTACAGACTTAAAAAGAAACTTGGTCTTTCAAAAGACGAAAACCTGATAAACTTTATTAATAATCTTTAAACCAAATGCTATGAAAAAATTATGCATGTTTTTAGCCATTTTGTTCGGTTTTGGAATCGCAACAGCTATGGCTCAATCTTTCAAGGTTACCGGCAAGGTGTTATCTTCCGAAGACGGAAAAGCACTTGCCGATGTAACTGTGAGGCTCAAAGGAGCAATTGCCGCCACCACAACGGCTGCCGATGGAACCTACACCATCGAAGTGAATCCGCAATCTACCAACACATTGATTTTTAACCATCCTGATCATGATGAAATTGAGTTGTTTCTGAATGGAAAAAACACACTCGATGTAGAAATGGTAAGCAACATCCGTTACAATCAATATGGGGTTAAAGTAAACCGAAACCCACTCTTTGCCGAAGAGAGAAATGGTATCCTTGTGCTGGAAAGCACAAAACAGGATTACCGTATTTGGTTTGATGTGCGGGTACAGGCTGATGGAGCCATGTTTTTTGGCGAACCCATGAATCCTATTGGCAACGGTACTTCCATCCGAAGAGCACGTTTCGCAGTAAAAACAGAATTTGCCACAAATTGGTATGCCGAGTTCGATCTCGACATTTCAAACTCAGAGCTTGAGCTCAAAGATGCTTATCTGGCTTATAATTTCAATGAAGGATTTCAGGTAAAAGTTGGTCATTACAAAGAAGGCTTCTCGATGGAGCGTACGACCACTTCACGTTACCTCACCTTTATTGAACGTGCCAATGTGGTGAATGCTCTGGCACCTTCTCGCCATGTAGGTCTGTCGGCAAATTATCAGTACAACTGGTTGAATTTGAACGGAGGAGTTTACTTCCAGACCGTTGGCGATCCTGAGGAGCGTTTGTTCTCAAAAGATAACAACAAAGATTTCGGAACAGATGAAGGTGTTTCGTGGACCGGAAAAGTAGTAGCCATGCCATTTTATAATGACTACACTAAAGGAATTCATCTGGGAGCAGCTGCCTCTTACCGCACCCCAAAAACTGATGCTGAATCGCCTGGAACACTTCGTTACAGCACCCGTTCGCTGTCCAGTATTAACCGCAAAAAGTATATCGATACTGATTTGATCCCCTATGTAGATCACACTGTTCTAACCAATTTTGAACTGGCAGCATACTATCGTAATTTCCGCTTTCAGAGTGAGTATATGATGAGTGATGTTACTCAAAAAGATGATTTGGGCACGCATCATTTTGATGGCTTTTATGCTTTTGGTAGTTGGCTCATCTTTGGTGGACAATATCAATACAATACTCGCGATGCTGAATTTACACAGGTAGCACGTGGCAAAAGCTGGGGCGATCTGGAGCTTGCCTTAAGGTACGACTACCTGAGCCTCAACAGCGGATTTGATAAGATTATGGGAGGTGCTGGCGAAGGCATTACGGTTGCCTTAAATTATTACGTTAATAACAATGTTAAGATAATGCTCAACTATGCTTATCTGAATCATGATCGCTATGCTTCGGGAAAGGGTAAGTTGTATGTTGGCCACGATGCTAATGGCGACCTCACCCGCGATCCGGCTGCCGTGGTAGAAGCCGAAGGAAAAGCTGGCGAAAAATACAATATGATTGCCATCCGGTTCGAAGTAGCTTTCTAAACAAATCACTAATCAAAAAAAATACTACACATGAAAACAAAAAGTTTAATTCTTATGGTCGTCCTGATGGGAATCTTTTTCACAGGATGTCTGAAAGACGAAGTATTTCAGGGGCCACCCAGTGTGAGCGACCTGACAATAACCCCACAAGCTCCTTCAGAAAATGAAGCAGTAATGGTTAGCGTAAAAGTTACCGACCTGAATGGCGTACAAAGCGTTAGCCTGTTTTATACCCCCGGGGCAGAAGCCATGACAAAAGTGGACATGATAGCAAACGGTGAAACTTATACCGCGAATATCCCCGGACAAGCTTCAGATGTTACCGTAAACTATTATGTGGCTGCCACTAACGTTAACGGACAAACGACCTACTTCCCCGAAGGTGCACCTCAAACTACGGCCAGTTATACCGTTGGTGCCCCACTCATCGTGATGAACGAGATCTATTCGCGAGGAACACCAGCCGATCCCGACTGGGTAGAGATTTACAATGCTTCTGATATCGCTGTTGACATTTCAGGCTATCTCATTTATGATAGTGGCGGACAATCTGGCTCGAAACCTAAAAAAGCTTTCCCTGAAGGCTCTGTGATTCCAGCTAAGGGTTTTTTGGTAATTGTAACCGACACAGATGATGCATCAGGATTTGGCATTTCAAGTGGTGGCGAAGAACTTTGGCTCGAAAACGCAAGCGGCAACCTGATTGACAATGTGAACTGCCTGGCAATGGAGCCCACACAATCCTACGGCCGCAATCCCGATGGAAGCAATAACTGGGAATTGCTCAATACCATCACCAAAGGCACTCCCAACAGCACTTCTGATCCTGTTGCTATCGTAAAAATGAACGAAATCTACAGTAGAGGCAATGCAGAAAATCCTGACTGGATTGAAATCTACAACACCTCAGATTTTGAAGCTGATATCAGTGGATTCAAAATTTATGACAGCGGCGGTCAAAGCGGCAGCAAACCCAAAAAGGAAATTCCTGCCGGAACGATCATTCCTGCACATGGCTGGACTGTGATTGTTGTTGACACCGAAGACGAAAGCGGTTTTGGCCTATCAAGTGGTGGTGAGGACGTTTGGCTCGAAAATGTAGCCGGAGAAATCATTGACAACATCAGCTTCCCTGCGCTGGAAGAAACACAGTCGTATGGCCGCTATCCCGATGGCGACAACAACCTGCAAATACTTTATGTTGTTACTCCTGGCACTGCCAACGACAACACTATGCCTCCTGCCGGTGTGGTGGTGATGAACGAAATCTACTCGCGCGGAACAAACGAAAATCCTGATTGGATCGAGATTTACAATGCCGGAGAATCAACTATTAACCTAACCGGATATAAAATTTACGACAGCGGCGGTCAAAGTGGCAGCAAACCTAAAAAAGAATTCCCCGAAGGAACCTCAATCACTCCCGGAGCCTTTTATGTGATTGTTGTTGACACTGAAGACGAAAGTGGCTTTGGCCTCTCCAGTGGTGGAGAAGAAGTCTGGTTCGAAAATCCAGCTGGTGATATTGTTGACAATGTAGTTTTCCCGGCTATGGAAGAAACCCAATCCTATGGCCGTTATCCCGACGGAACCGACAGCTGGCAACTGCTTCATACAATAACTCCCGGAGCTGCCAACGACAATACCATGCCTCCTCCATCAGTAAGCATACTGATGAATGAAGCCTATTCAAAAGGTACTGTTGAAAATCCTGACTGGATAGAAATCTACAATACTACTGATGCAGCAATTGATCTTACCGGTTTCAAAATCTATGATAATGGTGGCCAAAGTGGCTCAAAACCTAAAAAAGAATTTGAAGCAGGGACTGTAATTCCGGCTAATGGTTTTTATGTGATTGTGGTAGATACCGAGGATGAAAGCGGTTTCGGATTAGGAAGCGGTGGCGACGAGGTATGGCTCGAAAATGCTAACGGACAAATCATCGACAACATCAGTTTTGGTGCCATGGACGAAACACAATCCTATGGCCGTAAACCCGATGGATCGGATAATTTTGTGATATTCACCGAAATTACCAGAGGAAGCTCAAACAACGATGCCGGCACTTTGCCCTAACTAGCTTTGTTTATAGCTGACCAGCCGCATTGGGCTGGTCAGTTTCCTTGTTGTATCATATTTAACATCCTGTAATAATAGGTTGCTTATAATTTTCATACTAAATGAAACACCATGACTAAAGAAAAAATCGAAATTGGCGAATTATCTAAACCACGCTTTGAGTTCAGGTCTTTTGGACAAAACTTTGATGAGGCTCACCAGCGAATGGAAAAACTTTCTGCTCCCGTTCCTGAAAAAGTAAAAGAACGACATTCCGACGAAATCTATATCCTTTCGCGTACCAACGACATCAACAACACTAAGATTCGCGATGGCAAAATGGATATCAAAACCTTTGTGCAAAGCATTGATGGTCTCGAACAATGGAATCCCCTGATGAAAGGCGAATTTCCAATGGCTGTAAAAATATTGACCAAAGAAGTATTTCCTGCCTTTCGGGTAGAAATTCCAAGCCTGTATCAAGATGTTTATACAGTGGAAGAATTTTTGGATCTCATCAATATCCATCCTAATCTGCAAGCCGTTAAAGTACATAAACATCGGTTTGCTTACATGGTTAACGACACCATCTGCGAATACGGCATCGTAACCATTAACGATGCTAAAGTTATGACAATCAATTCTGAATCAACGGAAATTGATGACATCAAAAAAACCATCAAAGACCTGGGCCTCGTAGGTGTTGAAAACATCAATTACCTACAGGCCATCAAACGTGTTATTGGCATGATTAACAAACCCTTAGCAAAAGTATAAAATGGCAAAAGAAATTGAACGCAAATTTCTGGTGCAAGGCAATTTTAAGCCTTTCAGCAAAAAATCAACCCGTATTGTGCAGGGATATCTTTCTTCTGTTCCTGAACGTACCGTAAGGGTACGCATCAAAGGCGAAAAAGGTTTTATTACCATCAAAGGTATCGGCAGTGCTTCGGGTGCCAGCCGTTACGAATGGGAAAAAGAAATTCCGGTGGCAGAGGTGAAAGAGCTGCTGCAAATCTGCGAACCCGGCGTAATTGATAAAACACGCTATTTGGTGGATGCCGGTAAACACACTTTTGAAGTTGATGAGTTTTATGGCGACAATCAGGGTCTTATCGTTGCCGAAGTGGAGCTTTCGGCCGAAGATGAATCATTTGAAAAACCCGAATGGCTCGGAGAAGAGGTGACCGGTGATGCGCGTTATTACAACTCTATGTTGATGAAAAATCCTTATTCTAAATGGTGATAGAAGGTTGCAGGCAAACAGTGCTTTAATTCCTGTTTGCCTGTATTTTTTTTGCTTATACAGCTTATGTTTGAACGATTGAATTTACAGTTGCAATGGAAAACACAGCCGAAAAAAAAACCAAAACCTACGATGTACTCGATATGCACAATTACCGTATCGAGAAATTACCCAAAAGAAGTAAATCGAAAATTGAGCGAAGCCTTGCCATTGCAGGTATTCCGCTTTCGATTCTGGCTTTTATCTATTTTGGCTTTTTTGCTCATATCTCCTTTTTATACGATTTTGACCCTGCCAGTCTGGTTGCCGCCAAAGCCAAGGCAGCATACGATCTGCTTGGTTTTGAGGGTTTTATCCGTTCCAACCATTTAATGCTTGCCATTTTTATGGGTGCCATCATCTTGTGGATTACAGAGGCTATCCCCAATTACCTCACCTCGCTTATCCTGATCATCAGCCTTGTGCTAACCGGTGTTTTGCCCGAAAAAGAAGCCTATGCACAATTGGGTCATCCGGTTATGTGGCTCAATATCATGTCGTTTGTGTTGGCCAGCATGTTAGTAAAAACCGGAGTAGCCAAACGCATTGCCTTGTGGTTTATCCTGCGATTTGGTAAAAATGCCGGCACCATCTTCATCAGTTTTATTGTGATCAATGTAATCCTGTCGGCATTTATTTCGGCCACCACTGCCAAAGCAGCTATTTTGCTGCCCATTTTTATGGTGATCGCAGCCATCTATGGTGCCCGAAGTGGTGACGGCAAAAACAATTTTGGCCGAAGCATCGTTTTGCAAAATCTGCTCGACATCAATCTGGGAGCAGGAGCTTTTGTTACCGGTTCGGGGGCTAACCTTTTAGCTGCTGCTCTGATTGGAGGTGCCATTGGAGGCAATATTTACTTCTCTGACTGGATGATGGCTATGTTTCCGGTAATGGTTGGATTGATGTTTATTGGCTATTGGCTGGCCATGAAAGTTTATTTCCCGCTAAGTCCGGACGAACGCATCCCGCAAATTGAAGGCGGTATGCAACGCCTGCGTCAGGAATATGAAAAACTGGGAAAAATCAATGGAGAAGAAATTCGTTCGATCATTATCTTCCTTGCCATCCTGGGATTTTGGGCAACCGACAGATTGCACGGCATAAGTGCAACAGCCGTAGCTTTTGTAGGTGCTATAGTGGCTTTGCTTCCTCGAATTGGGGTTGTAAAATGGAACGATGTGGACATCCCGTGGCACCTGATGCTTTTTTCGGCAGGTGCCTATACGCTGGGATCAGGGTTTTCGATAACAGACCTGCCATCCATTTCGGTTAATGCATTTTTCGATCATTTGGGAATTGGCGATCATACCCATTTCTGGCTGCTTTATCTGCTGCTCACCGGCGTGATGATTTTTAGCGCACTTATTTTTCAATCCAAAACCATGCGCACCATGATTTTTATCCCCATTGCCATTGGGGTAGCCAATCGCTTTGGCTACGATGTGATTAGCCTGGCTTTGCCCACCGCATTTATGATCGAGCATGTGTATGTGCTGCCTTTTAACAGCAAACCGGCAGCACTACTTTTCGAAACAGATATGTACAGTTACACCGATGCCTTCAAATTTGGTTTTAGCATGATGCTGATTGCCTATCTGCTGATCATTTTTGCCGGCGAAACCTGGTTCCGTTTCCTGGGTATCACTCCCAATGGCGTTTTCGGAATTTTTTAAATCCCGTTTACTCAAAACAAAGCTATGATTGATGATCAGGTAAAAATACACAACAAATTTTCAGTTGAACTTAAACTAGGTTTTACCACCAGACGAAAACAAAAACGCAACGATTTTGTGGTAAACACCTGGATTTTTATTCCAAACAGCCTGGATATCAACCCTTACACTTACGAGAAAAAAGATTTTTATAAAGACTTGAAATCCAACATCCGACTGATCACTCCGGTGTATTTGCTTCGCGATATTATTCAGGATTCTAACAGCCCGATCAATCTGCTCGAAACTGCCCTCAACACCGTAGCCAGCGACCCAAGCCGCACCAATATCAATAAATACGAATACCACATCAAGATGTTCGTTTCGATAGTTAAAAGTGCTATCCGCAACGAAACCAATCACATACTGACAAACAAAATTGATGAAGACAAGGATTTATTGATTGACACTTTTGTGAGTAATATTCGCAAATTAACAAGTTCGTACCGCGATCTGAGGCGAATCATCAATGTGCCAACCATTGAAACTAATTTGCTCAATTTCTATCATTTTGGTGATATTTTTATGAGCAATCTGATTGAGCAACACGCTTTTATATTGCTCGACAACCTAAGCCACACAGACAAAAGGAAACAATCTCCTGCCCGTAACCTGCTGATTAAATTGATTAAAATAGAAAGAGGTTACAAAACTTCAAAAGATATTCCCATAACCGAAAACCAGAAAGCCAAAAAAAACCGTGAACTGGTATATCAGTTCAATCTCCTGAAAAAATACGCCGAAAATGTACTTTTTCTCACGGCTCGTCGCAAAAAGGACGGCATCTTAAAGGAACAAATCTTTCTGAGTCTGGCGGCTGGCATCTCAATGGTTTTTGCTACAGCAATTGCCTTTTCCTTTCAAAAAACTTACGGTAATTTTACCATGCCATTCTTTGTTGCCCTGGTGGTGAGTTATATGCTCAAAGATCGTATCAAGGAGTTGGGAAGATACTATTTTGCACACAAATTGGGGAAAAGCTATTTCGATCACAAAACACATATCGCACTCAACAACAACAATATAGGATGGAGCAAAGAAGCCGTGGATTTCATACCTGAAAAAAACACGCCCGAAGAAGTGATTCGCATTCGCAACCGGTCGCCCATACTCGAAGCCGATAACCGCAACAATAACGAAAAAATCCTGCTCTACAGAAAACGTGTCCGTCTGAACAGAAGAAACCTGGATAAATGTGGCGTTTATCAGGTAACCGGAATTCATGATATACTGCGTTTCAACGTGTTCAATTTCACTCAAAAAATGGACAATCCGGAGGTACCACTTTATTCGCTGGGCCAAAACAATGAAGTCATCAGGCTCAAAGGCGAAAAAATTTATTACCTCAATCTCATCATGCAGTTCCGCTTCGAAGAACAACTCGAATACAGACGGTACCGGCTGGTTTTGAATCGAAGTGGTATCAAGCAGGTCGAATCGCTCCATAAACCAGATTTACAGGCCTTTTAAATCATAATCCGATTAAAAAATGAATGCCATTCTTAAACTGTTAATTGCATCTGTTTTGCTATGTGTTTACCACTTTTCATTGGCTCAACAACAATTTGATATTGATCCGATACAACTGGGACAGATCTCTTCCGCTTTGCGCGAAACTTCCGGAATCGCTGTAACAGAAAGCAATACAATCTGGTCGCATAACGATTCGGGTAACAGCAACGAGATTTTCTGCATGGACACGAATGGCGTTGTTCTGCGCTCAATCACTATAACTAATGCTGAAAATGTGGACTGGGAAGATATGACGCTTGATGCTGCCGGAAACCTCTACATCAATGATGCCGGCAACAACAACAACGACCGCCACGACCTGAAAATTCTGAAAATTCCAGATCCAGATCAAATTGATGGCAATGCAATTGAAGCCGAAATTATCTCGTTTGTGTTGGAAGACCAAACGGCATTTCCACCGGCACAAAACAACAGAAACTTTGATATAGAAGCCATTGCATACAAATTTGGCTACCTGTATTTATTTACCAAAAACCGTAGCACACCACAAAACGGATGGTGCAAAATGTATCGCCTTCCTGCCACAGCAGGCCAATTTACGGCAAGTCTTCAGGATAGTGTTTTTCTGGGAACAAACAACGCTGATGCCCGGGTAACTGCTGCTGATATCAACCATCAAACCAGTGAATTAGTGCTACTTACTGCTAATCGAATCATTTCCTTTACCAATGCAACAGGCGATCGTTTTCTGGATGGAGTAAAAAACTATTACGCTTTCACTTCTGAAATGGGCCAGATTGAAGCCATACAGTTTGTTGAAAACCGAAGACTTTATATCACCGAAGAAGGTTCGTCTTCAAATCCAGGTTATCTTTATCGCGTCGATCTGGGTACTATCAACGGATTAAATGATCATTCGTTTAACAGATATTTTCAAATTTTTCCAAATCCCGCATCGGGAAGTTTTAACCTGAAAACAATTTTGCCAGGCACCCATAAAACTCTGATTTATAGCATTGACGGGCAATTGGCTGGTGAATTGAACTTTAATGCGAACGAAACGATAAGCAGCTTCACCCTAAAACCAGGATTATACCTGATTCAGGTGAATCTACAAGGTAAAACATTTCAGGAAAAATTGATCATTAATTGATAATCCAAGCGAATCTACTTCAGGTTGCGAATAGCTTTCATCACCGGATCAAAGATTTTTTCGTACACCGTCTCGATACTCCCGTCACCATCAATTGTTATCACCTGATTGTGATTGTGATAAAAATCCAGTACAGGTTCGGTGCGCTTCTGATGTTCTTCGAGCCTTGCGACAATGGTTGTTGTTTCGCTGTCATAAGGCATTCGTTCAGCGGTTTTGGCTCGGGCATCAAGCCGTTTAATTAATTCTAATACAGGTACTTGCAAATTTATCACAGTGGTGATTGCCGTGCCCTGCTTTTTGAGAATGCCATCTAAAATGTAAGCCTGCACCAAAGTTCTGGGATAGCCTTTGAACACATAACCTCTGCTCCGGCCATCATTTTGCTTGAGTTTCTTTTCGATCAGGCGAACCACAATTTCATCAGGCACCAGCAATCCGGCTTTCAGAAAAGGCTCAATCTTTTCGGCCAATGCGCCGCCTGATTTCACTTCTTCATGCAATAAACTTCCGGTTGAAATCACATGCAAATTAAAAGCTTTGGCCAGTCGTGCAGCCTGAGTGGCACGTCCGGAGCCGGGATAACCAAACATGATGATATTGGCAGGGCGTTTTCTGAGCTCTTCAGCAATATGTTTATCAATCTGTTCAAAAACCTCCTCCGTTGTGCCGTTTCCATCAATGGTGGTTGCAATGCCCGAATCTGTATAAAACTCAAGCAAAGGAAATGTCTTCTGATGATATTCCTGAAGCCTTCGCTTGATGACTTTTTCATTGTCATCAGCTCTGTTTTGTTCGCTCGCTCGCTGAAGCAAACGTTTTGTACATACCTCGTCAGATACATTCAGGATAAAAATTCGCGATAGAACCGTTTGAAGCCGGGTGAACAAACCATCCAGAATAAAAGCCTGAACATAAGTGCGCGGGAAGCCGTCGAATAGAAATCCTTCACCATGCTTCTGACTTTGTATTGCTTTTTCAATGATTTGTACAATAATTTCATCATCAACCAAGCCGCCAGACTCAATAATATGCCTGGCTTTCAAGCCAAGTGAAGTACCTTCATTAATTTCATTTCGCAAGGCTTCACCCGTTGAAATATAAGTTAAATTATATCGGGTCATTAACAGATCAGACTGTGTGCCTTTGCCCGCTCCCGGAGGTCCAAAAAGAATCAGATTTAGCATTGTAAAAATCTTTAGTATTCATCACGAAAAAACAATGCAATTTACTAATTTTATTGGCATAACCGGCTTATCAAATAGATTTTAATTGAAAATTATCAGCTTGATAATGAAACCTAAAACATCTCTCATTAAAATCTTGACAAGAATTAAATAATATAATCTATTATTACATTATTATAATTATATATTAAATCATTAAATATGATTTTTTAAAACTCCTTAAGCTTCACATGGACGCACCTCTTTTCCATCACGATACTTTGCAAAACGTCCGGCATATTTTGCATGTACCTGGTCATGGCGATCCCATGGCCAACCGCCAAACTGTGTTTGCTGAAAATCATAAAACGTCTGCCGCAACTCGGCTTCAGTGTTCATCACAAACGGACCATAATGAGCAACGGGTTCGTTGATAGGTTTTGCTTGCAAAAGCATAAAAAGGGCTGGCTCAGCACCTGAATTTTTGAGCAAAACATCTTGATCAGCCTGCAACATAAAAGCCTGATCTTTCACTATTTTTCTGTCAGCGACTTGTATGTTTTCACCCTGGTAACAATACAGATTTCTCACAGCCTGATCAGTAACTGCGGGCAAAGTCCATTGTGCTCCGGCTTCCATTTTAATCAACCAGATGGCCACTTCATTATTCTGATCGGCGGCCCATGAATCAGGAGCTGGTTCTGGTGCTTTCACCTCATCCAATTGTCCTGCAATAATGCGAATCTCTGTAGTTTTTCTATTTTCATCCAGTTTGCTTACAATGGGAATCTCTTCACTCCACAACATCTTGAAATAGGGTTCGGCATGTTTTCTGGCTTTGGGCAAATTAAGCCAAACCTGAAACAATTCCAGTGTGTTTTCACTTTCATTATTCAATACTGGAAACATTTCGCTGTGTTGCAAACCCGTTCCGGCCGTCATCCATTGCACATCGCCCATGCCATAGCGTCCGGCTTGTCCGTGTGAATCAGAATGATCTACAAAACCCTGCAAAACAATAGTTACCGTTTCGAAACCCCGATGCGGATGAGCCGGAAATCCCGGAACTTTTGTGCCGTGATACATGCGCCAGCCATCTTTGGGCGTAAAATCCTGCCCGATATTGCGGCCGGTGAGTGGCGCATCCGGACCAAAATTACCATTGCTTTTTGGATAATAATCCAGGTGATGCACACAAAACAGAAAAGGGTTACTCACTTCCCAGTTGAAGCCCAACGGAAATGATTTTATAATGGGTGAATTTGACATATTCTAAATAGATTTAAGGCAAAGGTAGGAATTCCGTTTCGCCTGGTATTTTCGAAAACTGACGTTGTTTCCATTTGGTTTTGGCAGCTTCAATCAAGCTTTTACTTGAACTCACGAAATTCCACCAGATATGGCGTTCTGCAGAAAATGGCTCACCGCCGAAAAGGAAAACTTTCGACTGAGGAGCCAGTTTCAGACTGCACAATTTTGTTTCTTTGGCCACCAGAATACGACCCGACTGATGCTCGTGTTCTCCTTCAAAAACGCTGCCTTCGTGGATATACAGTGCGCTTTCGCCATAGATTTCCTCTCCTAAATCCAAACTTACACCTAACTGACTTTCAATTTCAATAAAATAAAGCGGGCTGTGCACCGGAACAGGTGATTTTTTTCCGAAAGCCTCACCTGCAATCAGTTTGAATTTGGCTCCTTGATTATCCCAAGTCGGAAGTGCTTCTGCTTCAATATGCACAAAAGAGGGTGCTGTTTCTTAAAGTGCTTATGGCAAAGCCACCCAAATCTGCAATCCATGAAGCTTATGAGCCTTACTACGAAGTTCTTCCGGTGTGCGCTCGGAATGCACCACACCGCTTCCGGCTGTCATCCAGTTAACGGCACCCGGCGTAATGCGTTGCACGGACCCGATACTGTCGCGATGCATGATTTCGCCTTCAAAAAGGTAAGTGAGTGTAGCAAGCCCGATATGTGGATGAGGCAGCACATCAAAATGGGTTATTTTATCCAGCTGTGCAGGATCTATATGATCCAGAAAAACAAAAGGCCCAACAGCACGTTTTTGCCTAAAAGGAAGCAGTCTTCCCACCATAAAACTACCAATACTGGCAGCACGTTCCTCTATAATAAGATCGATATTTGACATAAAAATAGTTTTCAAAATTTGATGAGATAAAGATAAGGCATTCCTTGTTTCCTTAACAGCGTTTTAAGGATGGAAATCTGTTATGTCATTATATATTCTCCTTCAATGTTTTAGCGCACATTATTATTTATAATGAATAAAAATTTTAGCTTTTAGGCTATTTTTTATTGCTTTTTTGATGCTGCCATTTCAAAAGCTTTTACTTTTGTTTCGTAATTTTACGAAATACGAAATGAATGACTGAAGAAACAACTTATACTTTCGAGCAAATCAAGCTGGCGCGTATGGCCAAAGCACTTGGGCATCCTGCACGGGTGATGATTCTGGAACTCCTTTCGAAACAGAGCTGTTGTTATAGCGGCGATTTAGCTGATGATCTGCCCATTGCCCGTAGCACACTTTCGCAGCATCTTAAAGAACTCAAAGATGCAGGACTTATTCAAGGCGAAGTGCTTCCTCCCAAGATTAAATATTGCCTCAACATAGAAAACTGGGTATTAGCCCAACAACTCTTCGGAAAACTTTTTGAAAACAAATCCCTAAAACCTTAATAATATGTCAAAATCCATTAAAATTCTGGGCACCGGCTGCCCCAAATGTAAAACACTCGAGCAAAGCGTTCGGAATGTCGTTGCCGAAAATCAGATTGATGCCGAAATCTCCAAGGTAGAAGATATCATGGACATTATGAATTATGGTGTGATGCGCACGCCCGGACTGGTGGTTGACGGCAAAGTGGTTGTTAGCGGACGGCTTCCATCTGCCGAAGAAATCAAAAATTTTCTGAATTAATTTTTCATTGTTGTCCGGTAAAAATATTATGTCGTCCCTACGGGACTTTTTCCTAAATTGTAAATCACTGATTACCC
>DJWN01000114.1 GCA_002440975.1 Bacteroidales bacterium UBA6229 | reverse complement strand
TGTTAATTTTCAAGTTGGGTTAAAACAGGAAATCAAGAAGTTAAACGAAAACCAACAGCAGCTCAAACAGGATTTTGAAAATCGTTTCAACAGTGAGATCAGCAGTATTAAAAAACACTGGAACGAGAAACTCGCTGATCTACAGATCAATAAGATAGATCGCTCGGCAATGGCTGTTTTGCTTTCGGAGGTGGCACTGAGTTTATCAGATCAAACGGAAGAAAAAAACAAAAACTAGCAATACAATTGAACTAAGCTCAAGATGAAGGAAAAAGATCAGACCAACACTACTGAAAAGCTCAGTGCCGATCAGCTACAGGAGCTTAGAGAACTGGTAACCGGATTGGATAAGCTTTCCTTGCAACGGATGCAAAAATTAATGGCTGATCCTCATGAGTTTGCGATCGAAATAAGTGAGTTGCTTCCTTTTTCAATTCGTAAGCTCATCGAAAAAGGAAGCATTAATATGGCAGATTTGCTGCCCTTTTTTGAAGACTTGATCCAGGAAAGCATCGAGAAAAACCCGCAACGACTTGCTGATTTGCTATTCCCGATTATGGGATCAGCCATTCGCAAAGCTGTTTCGGAAGACCTGAAACGTTTGATCGATTCTCTGAATCAGGGACTTGAATCAGGACTCTCGCCAAAGCACCTGAGATGGCGATTTCAGGCATTGTTCAGCAGTAAATCTTATGTTGAGATCATGCTTTCTCATGCTTACCTTTATCATGTGAAGCATGTTTTTTTGATTCATCGCGATACGGCACTATTGCTGCATCACGAAAAAGCCGAGCATGTTTCGGATATTGAAGCCGATATGATCGCCTCCATGCTGTCGGCAATCACCGACTTTGCGAAAGATTCGTTTCATTCAGACGAACAGGATGCCGTGGACACCATCAAAATTGGGGAAACCAATTTATGGGTCGAGCAGGGTCCACATGC
This sequence comes from Bacteroidales bacterium UBA6229, assembly GCA_002440975.1. Classification (GTDB taxonomy): domain Bacteria; phylum Bacteroidota; class Bacteroidia; order Bacteroidales; family F082; genus UBA5536. The sequence continues at coordinate 15,222 of DJWN01000114.1, read as the reverse complement.
AATTGTCGCTGCTGTGGTAGAAGGCAATCCACCTCCTGATTTGCGCATCGAACTCAAAGAAGCACTTGAAGCAGTGCACTATAATCATCGCCCCGAACTTCTTAATTTTGAAGGTGAAACCGAAATCTTTGAGCATACTTCAAAGTTTTTGAAACCCTGCCTGATAAAAGAAAAGAAAGAAAAGGGCAAAAAAACTCCACTTTTCGCCCTGATGCTGTTAATTATTATCTTAATTGGCATAGGTTATTGGATTTATCAAAACATTCAAACGCATCATACCTATGCTGCTGCCACTGAATTGTTTTCATCGGAAAGCGGCTATTACCTGACAAAAACCGAACGACAAAACGGAAAACTCAGGATTTTTGGATTGAAGGATGAATATGCAATGGAGCCATCCGAACTGCTCCAGAGCAAACATTTTTCGGAAGAGCAGTTTGAATTTGTATTACGTCCGTTTGTTTCGATGGACAGCATGATCATCATCCGAAGGGCAGAGGCAATCCTCACACCTCCCGAAACCGTTAGCTTTGCTTTTGAAAAGGGTATTTTACAGGTAAGTGGCCATTGTAAGGCTGAATGGAAAGTATCGCTCGAACAGCACTTCAACAAGGTTTGGGGTGCACACAGTATTGATACAAAGCAGCTGAAAATTACGGATAAACCTGTCATGGATTTGAGCTGGATCATTGGCGACATCATGAAATACAAGTTTGTTTTTGATGTTAATGTGTTGGAAATGACTGAAGATCAATCCGATCAATTTTATAAACTAACCCAAACCGCAAATTTACTGGACGAATTTAACAGGCTCAATAACAAACAGTACAAAATCTTAGTACAATCCATTACTTCAAAAGCCGGTAATGAAGCTGCAAATCAGCGTGTTGCAAGTATTCGGGCACAAACATTCCTGGAACTCCTGAAAGATGCGGGAGTGCCCGAAAATCTACTCGAAACCAGGGTAATAAATACCGAGGAACTAGTAGAGCCCGAAGAAGTAAGAAGTGTTAGTTTTGTGGTTGAAGAAAAATAATACACATGATCAAAAAAAAAATCGCGATGGTTGGAGCTTTTGCTGTGGGGAAAACAAGTCTGGTGCAGCGGTTCGTTCGGAGTATCTTCAGTGAGAAATATCATACTACAATTGGTGTAAAAATCGACCAAAAAGAACTGACTGTTAATAATGTAGAAGTAACCTTATTGCTTTGGGACATCCATGGGGAAGATGATTTTATGAAAATAAAACCCACTTACTTAATCGGGTCGTCAGGTTACTTTTTGGTGGCTGATGGCACAAGATCCGACACCTACGAAACAGCTATCAAGCTGCATGAGATGACTTCATCTGTAACCAAAAACGCAGCTTTTATTTTGCTTGTAAACAAAGCTGACCTGAAGGATAGCTGGGAAATCACCGATGCACAACTCAACACACTTAAAAATCAGGGATGGCAGATCATGTTTACCAGTGCCAAAACGGGCGAAAATGTTGAAAATGCCTTTGCACAGCTTACAAAAAAGATGCTTCAAAACCAGCAATATGTCTAATCGTCCTGAATTCACAGAGGCCATTACAGATTATATAATCAGTAAAATCCCTCCTTATATCGGCTTGGCTATTCTGCAGTTAAATGAGGACGGAAAGCTTATCAACTGGTTAGGACCAACCCACAAATACCTGGACGAAAAGCCTGAAAAGGATATTGAAATAGAACTACTTGCACCATTTTTAACCGGAATGATCCCGCCCATAATCAACCCGATGGTGCTGCCGCACGTTCAGATCAAAAATGAGCAATATGCCGAAATTCATATAGTTGAAGATGAACTCATGCATTTATGGGTGTTTTTTGTCGATCAAACCCGCAATGCGGAAAAACTGCAACAATTGTTGCAAGAGGTCAACAATGTCAGGCTTAAACACTATAACACAACAAGTCAATCAGCAGCCAGTCCGTTTGCAGCCTTTCATCTGCTCGATTTTGCAAGCTTTGTTTATTCCAACAAAACTTACAGGCCCATTGGCAACCAACCCGTTTGGATCAAAGAGCTAAGTCAGGCAAAGCTATTCAACAAAGATCCGGTACCTATGACGGAGATTTTTCCTTTTATAGAGGTATTTCAATATGAAGCGGCTACATGCTGGGAAGGCAAGTCTGATGCAAAGATAGAATCCGGTATATGGGAAGAAGATTCCATTGCTGGCCGAAAGATCTATCTGAAAGCAATGGCAATCCGGCACAATCACAACAACTATCTGTTAATCAAAACAGTAAACAGGGAAGGAAAGCAAGATAACCAGTTAATACAAAAAGCGCGCGAACAAAAACTTACCCTGGATCAGCTGGCTCGTACTGAACGCGAACTGAAGAAGTTGCTCGATTTCAAAGATCAGTTTGTGTCGATTGTTTCGCACGACTTGCGCTCGCCCATCGGTGCTGTGATCGGAATTGCCAATTTGCTTTTGCAGGATAAAGCTTTGTTGCAAAAACTAAACGAAAAACAAAAGGAGCTTCTCTTCGATATCAATGATGAGATGCAACGCTTGCTCGACTACAATGACAAACTCTATCATTGGTCGAATCTGGAGCTTGGAAATTTTCAACTCCATCTCAAAAGCATTAAACCTGCCAATATTGGAAAATATGTTGAGCGCATGCAACATATAAAGCTCAACCAAAAACACATCAGGCTGGTACAACAATTCGAGACGCTAAGCAATTTCGAGCTTAAAGCCGATGAAACGCTCTTGGGGCAGGCACTAAATAATCTGGTTGGTAATGCAGTGAAATTCACTCCCGAGGGAGGCACAATCACCATTGGAAGCCAAATCAATGGCAGTGATTATGAAATATATGTTTCCGACACCGGTATTGGTATGCCAGCTGAGGTAAGCAGCCGCTTGTTCGAGGGATTTACCCGCAGAAGTACCTTAGGCACTTATGGCGAAAAAGGAACCGGCCTGGGATTGGGAATTGTAAAGAAAATACTTGAAGCTCACCGCTTTGACATCCGGGTTGAATCAGAAATTGGTCAGGGAAGCAATTTCATCATCAGCATAGCCATGAAAAAATAACCCGCTTAAGCAATTCCTTTAAACCCGGTCTCTCAGCATTTTAAACTCCATCCAGAAAAGAAATTCTTTTATTCGTTTGATATTGTGCTAGTTATAAAAATATGCAAAATTTTTATCAAAAAAATTTCCGTATTTATTTGCAATTGAAAAAAGAAAAATCTTATCATTGCACTATGAATCAAATGCCTATTGTACAGACACTTCCATTATATAGCAAATAGACAGATGTATCCCCCCTTCATTTTATTGATCCAAATTAAATTATTACACTTTACAAAGTGAATCATCCAATGTTCATTTATTAATTCAATCATAATAAACTTAAATCGTAAAAAAACGCAATCATGAAAACGACGAAGAAAAAGTCACGCAATCCCGAAAAAATGGAGGATGACTTCGTACGCAAACCTGTAAAAAAACACACAGAAGGAAAACGAGACAGGAGAATCTCAATCTATAATCCAACTGATGAGGACGAAGATGCACTGGAAAGTTTTGATGATTTATTGGATTTAGATCTGGACTCCTATGAAGATGAAGATGATTATTAACAGATAGTTTATAACTGAAAATCAGCAATTAAAAAAAAAGTCCAAAGTTTAGCTTCGGACTTTTTTTGTGAATAATTTTATTCAATGATGCCTCTGTTCTTCAACAAGGCGTCTTTCGAAGGTTCTTTGCCTCTGAAAGCCACATAAAGCTCAAGTGGATCGGCAGTGCCACCGCGCGAAAGCACATGCTCCCTAAACAAAGTAGCCGTTTGCTGATCAAAGATTCCATTTTCTTTAAAGGCTTCAAAAGCATCGCTATCCAACACCTCCGACCAAATATAACTATAGTATCCGGCTGAATAACCTCCTGAGAAAATATGACTAAAATAAGGGCTCCGGTAGCGAACAACGATCTCAGGTATCAGGCCTGTTTCTTTTAACGAGTTATTCTCGAACTCAGTAGCATCATACTCTCTGGCATCTGTAAGGGTGTGCCAATCCATATCCAATGCAGCTGCCGACAGAAATTCTGCCATAGCAAATCCCTGATTGAAAGTTGCGCTTTTCTGCATTTTGTCAATCAATTCTTGTGGAATCACTTCTCCGGTTTCGTAATGTTTTGCATAGTAAGCCATCACCTCCGGCTCTGCTGCCCAGTGTTCCATAATTTGTGAAGGCAATTCCACAAAATCGCGGGGCACAGAAGTGCCACTTAAGCTGTTATAAGTACAATTAGAAAGCAGTCCGTGAAAAGCATGACCCATTTCGTGGAAGGTTGTCTGCACCTCATCCCAGCTTAAAAGTGCTGGTTTTCCGGCCGATGGTGCTGTGAAATTGAAGTTAGTTGTGATGATTGGCGTAATTATTTCGCCATTGGCAGAACGGTATTGCTTACGGTAGCTGCTCATCCAGGCACCACCCCGTTTGGAGGCACGCGGAAAGAAGTCCATCATTAATACCCCGATGTGGCAGCCATCAGCTTCTGTTACTTCATACACCTGTACATCTTCGTGATACTTGGGATACTCAGGCTTTGGCACAAACTGTAAACCCCACAGGCGATTTGCCGTTTCAAAAACACCATCACGAACGTTTTCGAGCTTAAAATAAGGACGCATCCCGGCTTCGTCGAGGTCAAATTTTTCTTTTCTCAAAATTTCTGCATAATACCACCAGTCCCAGGGTTCCAGTGTGATACCGTCTTTGCGCTTATTGATAAGCTTTTGCAGTTCCTGTGCTTCCTTTTTCGCCATCGGCATTGCAGCGGCAATAAGCTCATCCAGCAACTCGTTAACGTTTTCAGGATTCCTGGCCATATTTTGTTCCAATACGAAGGAAGCATGATTATCATAGCCCAGAAGCTGTGCACGTTGTGCGCGCAAACTTGCCATACGGCTCAATATTTTTTTGTTATCAAAATCATCGTTGTTGTCGCCACGCATGATGTAACCATTGAAGAGTGTTTCGCGCAACTCCCGATCGTTGGCATATTGCAACACCGGCATCATGCTGGGCTTTTGAAGTGTGAACAGCCATTTGCCATCATATCCGGCTGCTGAAGCTGCTTCCTGTGCTGCTGCCAGAAAGCTTTCCGGAATTCCTTCCAGACGATCTTTGTTATCGATAACCACTTCAAATTTGTTGGTCTCGGCCAAAACGTTTTCTCCGAACTGAAGTGAAAGCATCGAAAGCTCTTCGTTAATCTTACGAAGCTGATCCTGAGCGGTTTGATTTAATAAAGCACCACTGCGAACAAACCGTTTATACATTTTCTCGAGCAACATTTGTTGTTCGGCATTGAGTGACAAATCGTTAGCTTTGTCATGCACGACTTTGATACGTGCAAAAAGCTTTGGATTGAGCATGATGTCATCGCTGTGGCGCGACATCTTAGGCGAAAGCTCACGGGCGATGGCCTGCATAGTATCACTCGTAAGGGATGAGTTGAGGTTGTAGAACACCGAGCTTACCTTATCAAGCATTTCTCCGCTACGCTCGAAAGCTTCGATGGTATTGGCAAAATCAGCTTCGGCTTTTTGGTTAACAATGGCATCAATCTCGTCTTTATTCTCCTTTAATGCAGCTTCGAAAGCTGGCATAAAGTGGGCTGGCTCAATCAGCTCGAAAGGCGGAATACCGTGTGGCGTATTGTATTCCACGAAAAAGGGATTATCCTGGTGCTCAGCTTTTTCTGAAACTGTACACGCACCAATAATTGATGTAATCACAACGACAATAAAAATTTTTACTAACATAAGTTTGAGATTTAGTGGGTTTCCATTCACGGTTATACTTCGTAAAGGAATTGCAAAAATAATCAACGAAATTAATAAAGTTCCATTAATTTAGTGAAATTCAAACAGCTAATAGCATTTTCTTCAAAGTGAACGGAATCCGAAAGATCGATTACGACTTCTTATATTTGATCGTACAACCCACGGCTTTTGTAAAGTCTGGATCAGGTAATTTGCCGTTCTCGAGTGCTTTGATAGCGTTTTCAACATACTTTTCAGTTGCTGCATCTGCATCTTCATAATTGTTATCAATGGCTCCGATGTATCTCACGATCAAATCATTACTTTCCTTATTTAGCAGAAAAACATGGGGTGTGCGTGTGGCTCCATAAGTTTTGAAAACACTTTGATCAGCATCGAGCAGGTAGGGATATGGAAACTGTTTTTTGTTGGCTCTTACGATCATTTGACTATAGCTGTCCTGTGGCTGCAGGGTTGAATCATTTGGATTGATTGCAATGACCGGATAGCCCATCGGCTCAAATCGTTTTGACAAGGCAATTTTACGATCTTCGTAAGCTATTGAATAAGGACAATGGTTACATGTGAAAATCACAATAAAACCTTTGGCATCCGGATAGTCGGCCATTGAGACCATCTTGCCATCCACATTGATCAGCCTAAAATCCATGGCCTTGTCGCCAACTTTGTAGCCCTGAGCCAAGAGCGTAAAACCAAATACCAAAATGAAAACTATCAGCGAAAAAATACGTTTCATAATCTTAATAAATTAGGGGTTCGACAATTGTATTGAGCTCATCAAAGGTGTAGTCACCTTCGTGGAAAAGACGAAAACTATTTTTGTAAATCAAGGTAGCCGGAATGGCACCCGACCAGGATGGATCAACCTTGTCAATCCAGGCATTGGCATCCGGATCGTGTAATAATATCACCTCTGCACTTAGCTTATTTTCTTCGATAAACGGGATCAGACGTGTGTAGTACATCTTGCGAAAATCGAGACTTACCAGCAACATCTTGAAATTCTTATCTCCATATTTCTGATTTAGCTTTTCAAAGTCGGGCAATTCTTTCACGCAGGGGGCACACCAGGTAGCCCAAAAATTGATCACATAAACGGTGTCGTTTTCATTCGTAAGATAGTGCTGAAATGTTTCAAAATCAATGATGGCAATTTTGGAATTACTTTCAGCAACAGGCTGGTAGAAAATCGCATTTAACAAGATCAATATATTAACAAGCATTATTGGCATAAGTTAGTTTTGAAGATAAACAAGTATTGTAGCAGATTGTTTTCTATGATCAATATGCCCTAAGTTGCCTATAAATTGAATAAATAAAACTTTCCTGTAAAGCACTTACTTCACAGGAAAGCTATTGCTATTGTTCTATTTATTTTCGATCTGGTGCATAAAGATATTTTCGTTCGTTGAGATAGGCTACCAACGAAACTGTAAAAATGATTGCAACGGTATAATACACAAATGTTGGAATAGGCATAGGATCGCCGGCGGCATAAGAGTGAAGTCCTGAAAGGTAATAGTTTACGCCAAAGTACGTCATGATTACTGAGCTAAAACCAACCAGTGTAAACAGGCTGAATCTGAAATCTGTTTTCATGCCGGGCATATATCCCATATGGGCTATAAAGGTATAAACCAGGATGGTTACCAGTGCCCAGGTTTCTTTCGGATCCCAACCCCAATAACGTCCCCAGGATTCGTTGGCCCACACACCACCTAAAAATGTTCCAATAGTTAATAAGTATAATCCAATAATTATGGTTCGCTCGTTGATGTAGTTAAGGTCTTTTATCCGGCGTTGCAGGTCGCCAAAATTCTTTTTGTTTTTGAGGATCATCAAAATAAGGTTGATAAAACCAAGTAAGGCACCCAGAGCCAAGAATCCATAGCTGGCTGTGATGATGGAAACGTGAATGGTAAGCCAATAGGATTTAAGCACCGGCACCAGATTGGTAATTTCGGGGTCCATCCAGCTGAGGTGAGCCACCATGAGGATGATAGATGCCAGGATTGAAGTGGCTGCAATGGTCATGGGCGATTTGCGCGAAAAGATGAGCCCTGCCAACACGGTTACCCACGAGATATAAATCATCGATTCATAACCGTTACTCCAGGGAGCCCTTTCCGAAATATACCAGCGGACAGCCAGGCCAAGCGTCTGAAAGATAAAGAAAAATACTACCACCGCATAAAAGAAAGTTACTGACTTATTTATCCATTTCCGTTCCTTGAATATTTGAACAAAGACCAAAACAAGCAGGATCACTCCAACCAGCGCGAAATAATTACCCAGGCGGTTAAAAACACCTGATTTATTGTAAAGAATTTCCGCTTTAACCTGTGTCTGCGAAGGAACGATGTCAGCCGCATATTTCTGCTGAAAATTATGTATTCCCTTTACGATTTCCGAAGCCTGAGCGTAGTTCCCGGCACCTAACGACATAAAGTAATACGGTATCACATCATAAATAAATGCAGAGTCGTCAGGCATCAATCCCTCAACTTTTTGTGCAGGTTTAAACCAGGGATTGTGCGAGTCGCGCGGATCAGGCAATACCTTCATGAGATCACCCGTGTAAACGAGATAGGAAATGTTAACTCTTTCGTCCACCTTGATCACATCATTGTCAAACTTGCTTCGCTCGGCGGGTTTTTTGGCATAGGCCTGCGACACCATATCGCGCAATTTGTAACCGCCTCCATTCTTCAGATCAAGAAAATCGGCAAAGGCAGCATGTGAGCCGTCTCTGATATTCAGGAAACGTTTCAGCTCAGGATGCGAAACTTTGATCATCTTTTGCAGCTGCCATTTTTCGGGCTCAAGCTGCATCCCAATCATCACCTGATCAGCTGTTAGGCCATTGAAGGTATTTTTTCGGGCCACTTTGCGCAACATCTCACTCGAAAGTGTATTCATCGGTTTCAGCCGGCCATCATGGTCCTGCACGAGTAAAGCTCCAAACTCAGCTGCATACTGCTTAGGAATTACAGTAATTTGGGTGGAATGGTTATGATTGTGTTCTTCCTGTGCAAAGACCGTTGTACCGCCAATTAGCAGCGGAACAAGCAGGAATCCGGCTTTTTTAGTTCCTGATTTGAGTAAACGCCCCAACAAAGCGAAACGGGTATTTGGAACAAAAATCGCCAACATCATGCCCAGCGACATCAGGAAATAACCCAGGTAGGTCACCCAGGTTCCGGCAGCATCATGGTTTACTGACAACACCGTGCCCAGTTCATCTTTGTCGTAAGAAGACTGAAAAAAGCGATATCCGCCGTAGTTCAACACATTATTCATAAAAATCCGATAAGGTCGTTCAATATTCTTATCCGGATCGATCAGCACCACTTCGCTGGCATAAGAGGCCGGGCTGTTGGATCCCGGATAACGCTCCAGTTGAAAATCGATCAGTTTCAGCGAAAAAGGCAGATCTAATACCTTGGCTCCATACATCATATTGATTTCGGCTCCGTTAAGTTGAAATTTTACACTTTCACCTACATAGCCTTTGCCGCCACGCAAGGCAATCTCTTTGGTTTCGCCACCTGAAGTCGCCTCCACGATCATGGCATCCATAAAGTACATGTCTCTGCCCCGATAGCTGGTGTAATCCACTTTCCCGTTTTCGTAAACATCAGTCAGCACGATACGCAGATCAGCCATGCTGTATAGCTTTCGCATTTCAAAGTTGTGCCAACTCCCGGCCAAAAGCGTATCGGTGTCACCTCCCGACATAGCCATGGCTGCAAGGGTCTGCGGTGTTTTGATCTGAAGCTGTCCCTGATCGAATCGCAGTTGTATGGCATCATCCTGCTCATCCTGATTAAAAAGGAAGTTATGTCCTAAAAACCTGCGTTGATCGCCTTGCTTAATAATCAGGTTATTTCGGCCTGAGTTCTCAGTCGAAACCACCATAATGGCATAGGGAGCTCCTTCGCCGGGCTGCCCTTTCACCAACATCTCCTGCGCATTAGGCACATAACGTAACGATTTAAACTTAAACGTTTTACCATCAATGCTTGCTTTGTCGCTATAACTTTTTTCAGAGAGAGCCGACATAAGCACAGCCTCATCTGTGTACTCCGTTTCACCACCCGCCTTGATCTCGGCCATCACATAGGTGTTGTCTGACAGCATAGTGTTTTCGGTATTGCCTTCGCGAATACTCATAATACCTTCAAAACCAATAAAACGGGTGATACCCGCACCGATCAGGATGACAATAAAAGACAAGTGAAAGGTGAAAATGACCAGTTTTTCCTTGCGGTACATCTTATACCTGAAAATATTAGCGATTAAGTTAATGGCCAACAAAACCAACAGCACTTCGAACCAGGTGGCATTATAAACCACTGCCTTGGAAGCTACCGTTCCGAAGTCATTTTCTATAAAAGTGGCTACCCCGATGGCTACGGCAAAAGCCAGCACCATCAGCCCCATTAATTTCATTGAAAACAAGGTGTTAAAAATTCTTCTCATGTGATTGAACAGTTTGAATAAGGTATTAATCCATTTTCGAATCAAAGATAAACCAAAAGGGGTTGCTACTTATGCCAAATAATTGACATAGATCAGAATATATGCTCGACTACGCCCTTTTAAGAATTAAAGCATTTCTTTACCAGAACTTTAGGATGTTATGGTTTGACTTTACTAAAACGCCGGAAAACACTGTTTTAAGAATATTTAACAGTTGTTTAAGGCTCCCTTATACGAAGAAATGAACAGCTCATGCAAGGACTTGAACGACTTATGCAAAGACTCGAATAACAACGATGTGCACTCGAACAACAATGATGCGGACTCGAACGGCAACGATGCGGACTAGAACAGCAACAATGTGTACTCGAACAACAACGATGCGGACTAGAACAGCAACGATGGGTACTCGAACAACAACGATGCGGACTAGAACAGCAACGATGTGCACTCGAACAACAATGATGCGGACTCGAATGGCTTATGCAAGGAATTGAATGATGGTGAGCAGTGGGATTAGCTTAGGTTTGTTGTTATAGGAGTGTTTAAAAAAGTGTGTCATTATAACGAAATTTTTTATTTTTTTCAGAGATTCCTTGGCCTAATAAAAGAAGAATTGCTAAATTGGCGGCGACAATAACCCAAACCTGATCATGCCAACAGCAAAACGATCGAAATTTCTGCCCATATCACAACCAAGAGATTGGATAGTACTTTCCGCCCAAGGTATGGGTTGGGTTTTTGGTTTTTGATAAGTTTATCCTCTAAAAGCCTTTTAACCATGAAAACAGGACAAGCAGTTACAACCAAGCCGAAAAAAAAGATACCGATACAACAACAATGAAATTTTTACTGCATTATGACAAAAATATAAAAAAGCCAACGCTCAAAAACAGCACATCCCGCAAAAACACACAAGCCATCTCTAAAACGGATTTTTTGTGGCAAGAGCTGTTTTCTTGACTACGCACAAGTAGTAACTATAATATAGTAAATTTAGAACCAAAATTGTTAAATTATGGACTACAGTAACCAAAAGGACAAAACAATAATACTGAAAGAAAAGGGAAAAGCACACCAGATATTTATTGAAAACATTGTGTATGTTGAAAGTGGGGGCTACGTTTCAACGATCCACATAAAAGATGGTATTTCACCAGTATCTTGTTCCAAGTTGCTCAAAGAGATTGAAGAAAAAGTAGATGGTTACGGATTTTACAGGATTAACCGAAACACTATGGTCAACCTGAAATATTTCAAAAGCTACATTTCCGGTAAAAAAAGATGTGTTGAAACCACAACAGAGGTAGAAATGAAAGTTTCAAGAAGAAAATGGTGCGTTTTTAGGAAAAATCTCGATAAGTAAAGTACCGCTCATTTGAAGAAACATACCGCTCATTTATGAAAATAAACCGCTTATTAGATAACTCAAAGTTTTCTTGACTTGCGGGGTACTTGTGTTGTACTTTTACATATCCTATTCTGAGATACCAAAAATTTAGTAAGTGATAAGGGTGAAGCCACTCTAAATGCAGCCCATTCATTAAAAACTTCCATTATATGAAAAAATCAGTAATTAAGAGGGACATGGAAACACTATTAGCGGGTGAAATGAGAAAAGTTAAAGGCGGTGCTGATAGTCCATGCTGGTCTTGTAGATCCGACTGTAAGACTTGTTACAATGTTACAAAGAAAAGTAGTCGGTAGATTGTCGAAAGAGCATGCATAATTTTTATAATGCATGCTCTTTCCTGTTTCTAATAAAAATAAACATGAATGTAATACTAAATCCAGATTATAAATTGAAGTTCATTGAAGATAGGGCAATCATATACTCATCCTCTTTGTTTAGTACATCATGTAACGGGGAAGAAGGCTGGGAATCTATCCTTCACCCACTTCATGCAATGATTTTTTCTTTTTTCAATGGAGAGAATTATATTGATTCCCTGAAAAAAGCATCCATGTTTTTTAATGTTCCTTATCAAAAGATTAGTGAACTAACAGATAATTTAATTGACAATGAATCGAATTTTCTTTTAAAAGCACAAGAACTAGATTATATTTTTCCGAAGAGGTGTTTAATTTCCATAAAGCCAAATGAGGACTTTATATCAATTAAGCATTCATATAATCCAGATATGTTTAATTACAACAAACTTGATTTGAGAAAAAAAAGGCATTCATTCCCATTAGACATTCATTTAATGGTTAATACAGAATGTACTACAAATTATATTTATTGCTATGCAAATAGAAAAAAAATTGCTAATCCATTAAAATTAAGTCGTATTTTCTCTTTGATAAAGGAAGCAAGGGAAAATGAAGCGAGAGCTTTTGAAATTACAGGAGGTGATTTCTTTTTATATAGGCATTGGTTCGATTTGCTTAAAGAATTGCATAAGAATGGATTTGAACCACTTTTGTCAACAAAAACTCCCCTAAACATTGATTCTGTTAACAAATTGAGTCAATTAAGAATAAAAAAGATTCAATTTTCTTTAGACTCCGTTACAACCGATCTCCTGAAAAATGTATTATTAATAAAAAACTCTGAGAAATATCTATCGAGCATAAAACAAATGTTTTATTTACTTGAAGACAAAAATATCATGATTGACATTCATACTATTATCACAAATCATAATGCAGAATTAAACAATTTGAATAGTCTGTTTTTGTTTTTAAAAGAACATAATAATATTAATGATTGGAGAATAGATAATGCTCATTCTTCGCTTTATAAGAGCGATGAAGAAAATAGAAAATTTCTGATTAACAAAGATGATTATGAAAATATTATTACCTTTTTAAACTCTCTAAATAACGAAAAAGATCATTCCTTTAAAATATACTACGATTCAGATGCTGAGAAAGATGAATATACATCAATAGCACATTTTAATAATCAAAAAGTTCTTTGTTCGGGTAATTATTCAAATTTAGTTATTTTACCTGATGGTGATGTAACTATTTGTGAACAGTTATATTGGCATCCGAGATTTTTAATTGGAAATGTAGTAAATAGTTCAATTTCGGAAGTTTGGAAATCCACAAAGGCATTAAATCTATATACGATTAAGCAAAAAGAAATAAAAGGTAATAGTCCTTGTAGTTCATGTTTCGATTTTGAAGTTTGTCATGAATTCAAACATATCTGTTGGTTAAATGCGATAAAAGCTTATGGAAATGATAACTGGGATTATCCCGACCCAGATTGTCCAAAAGCTCCAGCAATAGAGTCTTATTTCAGTAAGCAATTCTAATAATCGAATATGAAGGAACGGATTGTAAATATTGTTAAACATATGCTTTCAGTTTTCATAATATTCTGGGGTTTCTATTCTTTTGGCCAACAAAACTTTAAAGGAGTTATCAGTGGCTTTGTTGTAGATCAATTTAATCAAAGAATTCAATTTGCAACTGTTCAGCTATTAAATACAGTTGATTCAACGATGCTAATGGGAACAATAACTGATGAAAAAGGTGAATTCAGGCTTGAACAATTAGAAATGGGGAAATATTTGCTGAAAATTAGTTTTGTTGGCTTTCAACCGAATATCCAGTTCGTTAACTTATCAAACAGTAACAGAAAGTTAAACCTGGAAAAGATTGAATTGACCCGGTCTGAGGAACAACTTGAAGAGCTTGTAATTAAGGGGGAGCGCAGCTCCTATTTATCATTAGTAAGCAAAGACGTTGTAGTTCCTGATTCTAATATGTTGAAAAGCTCCTTAACTACAATTGACCTTTTGAAAAAGGTCCCAGGACTTAAAGTAAATATACTCAACAATAGCGTTACAATATTGGGAAAAGATAATGTCCTTGTGTTGATTGACGGAATTGATAGATCTGGAAATATCAACCTGAAAACACTCGACCCGAAGTTAATAGACAGAATTGAAATTATTAAAGCTCCTTCTTCAAAATTTGATTCAGAATACACCGGGGTTATAAATATAATCCTGAAAAAAAGAAATAGTGGCCTAACGATAAATGTTGATTTAGACTATTTCGGCCTTCGGCATAATGAATCATCAGCAAATATAGAATATGGCGTTAGTAAATTGCGGTTTTTTCTAGGTTACCAATTTCACTACCGAAATCACAGCCAATCAAGTAATGGATGGGATAGTACGTTTTCAAATAATGCTATTAATTTTAATACAACCGAAGCCTTTTCTGAAAATCCAATAGAAATAGGCCATTTTTTTCAATATGGTTTTGATTACTTCATCAACTCAAAAAATACCTTCAATTTTACTGGTGATTATAAAATAATCAATACCAACAGAGAAACAACATCACATACTAAAACATATCATGATAGTATATTGATAAATAACTTCCAAACCAATCTAAAACCCGAGGGTGATTACATCATGCAAAATTATTCGCTTTACTTCGAAAAGGAATTTAACAAACCAGAAACTAATATTTCGTTTGATGTAAACTATTATCAAATGGATTTCAATAGCAACAGAATGATTTCAGACACCTATTTTAACGCCAATGGTTCGATACTGCAAATGGTTGATCGGAAAACTATTAATGAAGATGACAAAACTTCGTTAAACTTCAAAGTAGATTATACACAAACCCTAAGTAATACATTTAATTATGAAGTTGGGTACAACTTCTATTTCAGAAGTTTTAATAACCAATACAACAACGATGGATTGATGGAGTACTTTTTATATGACGAGTACCGTAACTCAGTATATTACGATTTTTATTTAAATAATATAGGGAAATTCAGTTTTATTAATGGGTTGAGAATCGAAAACACAAACATCCTTATTAACGATAGTATAAAAGACTTCCATACTTATTTTGTCCCTGTATTAAGTGCTATGTTGAAACTTAATGAAAGCCACACATTCCGTACTAATTA
>DJWN01000028.1 GCA_002440975.1 Bacteroidales bacterium UBA6229 | reverse complement strand
TCAATTGTTCCATATTTGGCAAAATTGGTAAATGTCATTACTTCATCCGAATAAGCATTAAAATCAATGCCAGGCATTACCAGCCAATGCTCCTCTGGGTTTTCACCGCTGAAACCATTGGCTTGAGCACCGCCTGAAACTATTGCCCATGGTTTGGATCCGGCTACTGTATAGGTATAAATATCCCCAAAAACACCTGTTGAGAAATCTTCTTCATAAGGTAATGTTGTTGTAGCAGGATCTCGCACGATGTAACTTTGTTCTGCGGAGGTAGCCGACTCTCCATCCACATCTTGCGCATAAACGATATAATAAACGGTTGTGCCATCGGACTGGGCAGGAATATCTGTTAAGGAAGTGTAGTTATCTCCGGCACCAGCTGCCATATCAATCGTGTTGCCATAAACACCGGTTTCTATGCCCCATCTAAGCTCTACAAAATCAATGGCTGCATCACCAGCTGATACATCGGCTGAAACAGCTACCGAAGAGGCCGAAGTAATATCGCTGGCAGGGTCCTGGGTGATGTTGGAGATGGATGGGGGTACGGCACCACCTCCTGCATCTGGTGCTACTCCAAAGCCATCAAGCCCTCCGGCTACTGAAGGACTTGTGGAGACAGTTTCAAATCTTTCGCTTGGATCAGTCCAGCCATCAGTGTCTCCGGTTGTAATACCAGATTTCACTTGTATATTTTGGTTAGCTGTTGAAACGCCGTTACCTGTCCAGGCACTACCTGGATCACTCCCGGGATTGCCAAAAACATCGATGATTGTACCGCCATACTTAACTGCCAAGGCATCATCTCCATTAAAATTGAAACCAAAACTGACAAAGGTTACACCTGTTAATCCTTCATTTGTCAGATACGTACCCAGATCGCTTGTACCAATTACCAATACTTCACCTACTCCAAGTGTACCACTATTTACTAAAGTACTTCCTAAATCTGACAAAGCACCTCCATTAGTACCTTGTTGGATGATCAGGTTATTAGCAGTAAAATCAAGGGCTGATCCTGTATTATTCCAAATCTCTATTCCCTTAGGCGTTGTTCCGCTTTCCGTTTCAACATATTGGCTAATGATCTGCCCCCAACCCGTACTACTCAGCAGTACCAGGCCAAAGGCCATTAAAAATGTAATAATCTTTTTCATAGCGCTATTATTTTGTGATATTGTAGATATTGTTCTGCCTACAAATTTACACAATTGTGTTTTATTAAAAAAGTCCTTTAAGTTAAAGGTATTTTAAGGAATTATTTCGTGAAGCTTAGGTTGTCAGCTGTGCTTTCCTTAATTTTTGTCTGTACTGAAATGCAAAAAAAGTGTTTAGGGTGCTTGTAGGCTGATTTGCAGTACTTCTCCATCGGTTTTATAGTCGATGCCGGTTTCGCTGCCTGTGTAGCCCCACATTTTGAAATAATATGTGGTTCCGGGTGTGAGGTTACCAAAAACGGCTTTTTCAATTCCGTAGGCAATGTTTTTGGTCCAAAAGCCATCACTCTCGACAGTTCCATCGGTGGGTGCAGTGATGTTGTCAAAACCGCTTGCACTCATCTTAATGAGATAGGCGTCTGGTAAAATTCCACCAACAGCATCCGTCCAGTTGAGGGTGATGGCGTTGGCCGAGAAATTTGTGACATGATTTGTTGGCTCATCAGCGAGCGCGGTTCCCCAGATCAGATTGGCGTATTCAGGATGGTCGATAAAGGGGTTGCGGTTTTGCTGAATGGCATAAATGGCATTGTTGCGATCAATTTCTTTTTGGCTCACAGGATCGTTGGCATGCCATTCCATCAACATATTGGCAGCCCATTCCGTGAAGACGGGATAACTGTCATCTCCCAGCATCGGGCTGTTCCAACTGCTAATAACGTCTTTGTAGCGGGTAGCCATATAAAAGTAGTTTCTTGCAAAATCGCCTTTGTAAGCATCAATAGGCTCAAACACGACTCCCGAATAGCTCGGATAATCGGAAGTTCCCAATTTGCTGCCATTGGTTGAAGTCCAGCTGGCACTTCCCACCTCTCCAAAGGGATAGTTCGATCGTTTGTTATTTACATAACCATCGGTGGGGATGAGGTGAAACAAATCGGTGTACATGGGCGAGTCATCACCGAACCAGCTGGCCGGAATGCTGTGCTCGCGGTTGTAGCAATCGCCTTCTTCGTCATAGTTTCCGCATTGATCAGTGATGAATGTATATTCGTAGGCAGGTGTCCCTCCCGGAACATCACTGTACATATCCCATACCATGCCATTCGATTTTGCATCTGTAGTTTGAAAGTCAGTCCATAGCTGCTCATACGAACGACTTGTATGGTCTTTGATGATGTTATACAATGCAGATTGTAAAGCTTCGCCTGAAAGCCCGCTGGCCGCATCATAATAACCTGCAGGCTGTGTAAATGCTGCTACATACGACAGAAATAATAACAGGAATAAAAAGTGTTTCAACCTAATTTGCTTCATGGGAATGGAAGTTTTACATGAATTTTGGTGCGAAAAAAGAAGAAGGCAAATTTACACATTTCACCTAAAAGATGGAATCCAATAAATGAGATTCAGTTGAATAGGAATTAAAATTCAATTTGGGCATTTTTAAACTCCGGTATATGAATGGGTTGGTATTTCCTTATTTCCTTACACTGTTGTCCGGTAAAAATATAATGTCGTCCCGTACGTACGGGACTTTTTCCTAAATTGTAAATCACTGGCTACCCACATATTGTCCCTAGCGGGACTGTCTCGTTAGGGACAATATGTGGGTAGAATAAAAGGTTACCCCTGATTATCCCAAGTCCCGTAAGGCCGTTATTATAATTTTATCGGACAACACTGATTACATAATAACAATTACCTATTTCGAAATCATCACAATTTCGCAAAATGAACTGATATGATGTATAAGCAGGTTCCTTGAAAAGAATTTTGACAAATGACAGAAATCTCTCTAATTCGGATAAGCTTACTTCATCATCCACTCATCTATGGTCAGATAAAAAGGCATATCGTCCATATCCATTTTGCCGCGGATATTGCAAGTGTCGTAATTATCGTAATAAAGCGTACCCATATCAGGCTGCAAATTTTTGAAAGTGAAGCTGCCCTGGCCACTTTTTAATATTCCGCATTGGGGTGTAATAAGGTAGTTTTCGGTAGTTGTTAACTGTACTTCATCGCCGGTGTCGTTGATAAATGACAGATCAGCTGAAATATATATTTTCTCATTTTCATTTGAGAAGTATTCGCTTCCGGGCCATTTTTCCCAGTCGTATCGAATTGTGCCATCAAGCCTGATGTTTCGCAATCCGGATGTGTCAGTAAAGACAATATTTTCCAGATACTGATCAAAAACGTAATGGTTATTGACAGTATCGTTTAGTACCAGCTTCATATTTTGTGCGGAAAACATATTTGGCGGAAATTCTTTTTTGGAGTAATATCGGAAGTAATCAAAGCTAAAAGTGGCCTGAGCCCCGGGATGAAGTGCTAAGGTATCTGTTTGAACAAACACCCGGCCTCCCATATATCGGTTACTAACCTGATTTAATCGGAAGTTGTGATAAAAAGTGTAAAGCTGTTTATTTTGATCTTCAGCAAGCGTAACTTCAGTATTATCAATGTCTGCATGAAAATAGTTCTGCACACTATCATTTTTCAGTGCTTTGAGGTAATAAACAGTCAACTGGATCACATTGTGCTTTTGCAGAATAAGATTATGCGCAGCACTTACTTGTGCCTGATAATTCCCTTTAACCTGATTGTCTTTTGAGCATGAATTTGAAATCAGGCCAATTAAAACTACTATTGTGATAATACTAAATGCAAAACTCAGCGTTTTAATGTTTTTCATATTTTTTCGTAGGTTTCAAATCTGTAAACGAAGTCTGACTGCAAATCATTGTCCATCACTTCTTTTTCTGTCAGTTCCCAGTCCTTGTAATTGATGAAAGGGAAATAGGTATCGGCTTCAAAATCAGCTTCGATGATAGTCAGGTAAAGTTTATCTGCCAGGGGTAAAAATTGTTCGTATATGCTGCCACCTCCAATAACAAAAACCTCCTGCTCCTGATTTGTTAACCGGAGAGCTTCGGCAATGCTCTCAACTTTTTCGCAGCCTTTTGGAACAGGGTTGAGCGTTTCGCTGAGGATGATGTTTCTTCTGTTTGGCAAGGGGCCTCC
Source organism: Bacteroidales bacterium UBA6229 (assembly GCA_002440975.1). Lineage (GTDB taxonomy): Bacteria > Bacteroidota > Bacteroidia > Bacteroidales > F082 > UBA5536. The sequence goes on along the minus strand of DJWN01000028.1, from coordinate 16,330 downwards.
TGGCAGGGATTCGAAAGTTTTTCGTCCCATGATTACACTATGACCCGAAGTTAGTTTCTTAAACCTTTTCAGGTCGGCTGATAAGTGCCAGGGTATTTTGTTGTTGATTCCGATGGCCCGGTTCTGTGCCATGGCAACGATGAGTGAGATAAGAGGTTTTTTTGACATAATCTTGGTTAAACTGCAATATCGGCTTTGATTGAAGGATAAGGATTGTAAGCAATTAGCTCAAAATCTTCGAAATGGAATGAAAAAATATCCTTTATCTGCGGATTGATTTTCATCTTTGGCAAGGGTCGGGGTGTACGACTTAGCTGCAGATTCACCTGTTCCAAATGATTGAGGTAGATATGTGCATCGCCAAAGCTCATGATCAGTTCTCCGGCTGCTAAGTCGGTTACCTGTGCTACCATCATCGTCAGCAAGGCATAGGAAGCGATGTTGAATGGCACGCCCAAAAAAATATCGGCACTACGCTGATACATCTGGCAGGAGAGCCTGCCATTGGCTACATAAAACTGAAACCAGGCATGGCAGGGTGGGAGGGCGGCTTTTCCGCTGGCTACGTTTTCTGCAAAGCTTTTTCCGGATTCGGGAAGCACGGAAGGATTCCAGGCAGCAACGATATGCCGGCGGCTGTCAGGATTATTTTTGAGGCTGTGTATCACCTCTTTGATTTGATCAATGCCTTCACCATTCCAGTTGCGCCATTGGGCACCATACACAGGGCCAAGATCGCCCTTAGCATCAGCCCATTCATTCCAGATACTTACTTTATTGGCTTTGAGGTAATTAATATTGGTGTCTCCTTTCAAAAACCACAGCAGTTCGTGTATTATCGATTTGAAGTGTAGCTTTTTTGTCGTGACAGCCGGAAAGCCTTTTTGCAAATCGAAACGCATCTGATAACCAAAAACACTCAGGGTTCCGGTGCCTGTCCGGTCTTCTTTTTTATTTCCGTTTTCGAGTACATGCCGCATCAGGGCTTGATATTGTTCCATGAGTTTACGTAGCTTTTGTTCAGTTACTTATCCAATTAACATCCCAACAATTGTTGCCGACATCAGGGAGGCCAGTGTACCACCCAACAATGCTTTTAAGCCGTATTTCGACAATGTAATACGCTGATTTGGTGCCAGCGAGCCAATGCCGCCAATCTGAATGCCTATGGAGGCAAAATTTGCAAATCCACAAAGCATATAAGTAGCCATGATAACCGATTTAGGATCAGTAAAAACCTGTGCTGCTTTCAGTTCTGAAAGGCTTACGTAGCCAATAAATTCGGTCATAATAATTTTTTCGCCTAGCAATCTTCCCAGGTAGGTGATATCCTGAACATTCACTCCAATCAACCACATCACGGGCGAAAAGATGTATCCGAGTATAAATTGAAGCGATAATTGGTTGTATCGGCCATCGGTGATCGAGGCAATGGAATCGTTGAGCCCGATCAAATTACCTATCCAAATGGAAATATAATTGAACATGGCAATGAAAGCGATGAAAACCAATAACATAGCTGCAACGTTTACGGCTAATTTCAAACCTTCTGTTGTTCCGTTCGAGATAGCATCCAACACATTGCTGCCAATTTGATCTTTGCTGATTTCCATGGTTTTATCAATTGCTTCGGTTTGTGGCACAAGGATTTTGGCGATCACTATAGCTCCCGGAGCTGCCATCACTGATGCCGTGAGCAGATGCTTGGCAAAAAGCAATCGCTGCACCGGATCTTCGCCTCCCAAAAAGCTGATATAAACAGCCAGAACGCCACCTGCCAAGGTTGCCATGCCACCCATCATTACCAGAAGAATTTCCGATTTGTTCATCTTTGGCAGGTAGGCTTTAATCATGAGTGGCGATTCGGTTTGTCCGAGGAAGATATTTCCTGCAACCGAAAGACTTTCGGCACCGCTGAGCTTCATCAGGCGGGTCATGGCCCAGGCCATCGCCTTCACGACTTTTTGGATGATGCCGAGGTAAAAAAGCAGGCTTGTAAGTGCCGAAAAGAAAATGATGGTGGGTAAGATCTGCACAGCAAAATTTTGCATAGCACTTTCAATGCTGTTGGAGGCAAAAGAGCTAAAAAGGAATTCGGTACCTGCTTTGGTAAAATCCAGCACTAAAACAAAGAGCTTGCCTACTGCTTCAAAAAAGTACTGAATCCAGGGAACATAAAGCACCCCGATAGCCAGTGCCAGCTGTATGGACAGCCCGGTAAAGATCACTTTCCAGTTGATGGCTTTACGGTTGCTGCTAAAAATGAATGCAATCACTATCAGCGAGAACATTCCCAAAAGACCTCTGAGGATGGTCATCAGGCTGAAGCCTTCACTGCGTTGCATCTCAAGCAAGTTAGAAGTAGCCTGGCCTTCATCGGCAGGCTGATTGTGGTGTTGGGGAGCAGTGCTTTCGATAATGGCTTCGACTGTTGTTTTAACTGTATCGGCTTGTGCCAGAGCATGTTCGCTTATGTTTAAAGTCAGCATCACTGCAAAAAGCAGCATAAAAATCGTAGAGGTTTTAATCATTGTATTTAAGCTGTTTGGAGTAAACAATAAGGCCTGAGGTTACACGCGTTTCCGTCTTCTGATTTCGTCGCGAAGTTTTGATGCCTTTTCATATTCCTCATTTTGGACTGCAATTTGCAACATTTCTTCCAGTTCATCGGTTAAATACTCCGAAAACTCATCTTCCTTTACAGCGTTTTCTTCTCTGGATTGTGTTGTGTCGTTTTCCTGATCCAAAATAATTCCTGCATCTTCCAGGATTGTCTCGTAGGCAAATATCGGGCACTCAAAACGTATCGCCAGGGCAACAGCGTCGGAGGTGCGGGCATCTATTTCGGTGATTTTGTTGTTTGATTCGCAGATAAGCATGGCGTGAAAAACACCATTTTCAAATTTATTAATGACGACTTCTTTAATTCTTATCTGATAGGTGTCGGCAAAATTTTTCAACAAATCGTGCGTCATTGGTCTGGCAGGTTTCATTTTTTCCAATCCAAGTGCAATCGATTGCGCTTCGAATGTTCCGATGATAATAGGTAGCTTTCGCTGCCCGTTTTTTTCTCCCAGAATAAGCGCATAAGCTCCTCTTTGTGACTGACTATAAGACATTCCCGTGATTTCCAGTGCGATTTTTTGCATGCTTTATTTTAGTTTTTTAAGCGGTATAAATATATACTTTTTTTAAGGATTGATTTTGTTATAGCCAGAGAGTTTTAGGATTTTTTTCAACAGTGTTTAGTGAATTTTTTTGAATTTTTCCGCATTATTTTTTTTGATTAATGCTTGTAAGATAGTATTTTTGCGGCGTTCGTATTAAATAAAAAATAGAGCGACCGACAAAAAAATCAAAACTTACCTTACCAAATCAAATCTATGGATCATTTAATCTGGTTGATTCCGGTTTCAGCAATTTTTGGAATAATTTTTATGGTGCTGAAATCCAGATGGATAAACAAGCAAGAAGCTGGTACAGAAAAAATGCAACGGATTGCGGGTTACATTGCCAAAGGGGCGATGGCCTTCCTGAAAGCCGAATATCGTATCCTGGCTATTTTTGTTGCTGCAGTTTCTGTATTACTCTATGCAAAAAGTTACACCGAAGAAACTTCTAATGGTTTTATCGTGGTATCATTTATCTCAGGTGCAGTTTTATCGGCCTTAGCTGGTTACATTGGAATGCGAGTGGCTACTAAGGCCAATGTTCGAACTACCCATGCTGCAAGAACCTCTTTAAATCAGGCCCTTAAAGTTGCCTTCAACGGGGGCAGTGTGATGGGCATAGGAGTTGTAACCCTTGGGTTATTGGGATTAAGCTTGTTGTTCATTCTATTCAATAAGTTTGTTGGCGTTAACTGGTCGCTCGAGGTGGTATTGAATGTGCTCTCTGCGTTTTCGCTGGGAGCCTCTTCTATCGCACTCTTTGCCAGGGTTGGTGGTGGCATTTATACCAAAGCCGCTGATGTGGGAGCCGACCTGGTTGGTAAAGTGGAAGCCGGAATACCGGAAGATCATCACCTCAATCCGGCAACAATCGCAGATAATGTAGGCGACAATGTTGGTGATGTGGCTGGCATGGGTGCCGATTTATTTGAGTCGTTTGTTGGCTCAATCATTGCATCGATGGTGCTTGGTGCTGCTTTCACAACTTCACCCGAAGTGTTAGGCTTTTTTGAAATGGGACCAGTATTGCTGCCGCTTGCCATTGCATCACTGGGAATATTGACCAGTATAATAGGTACCTTTTTTGTTAGGGTGAGTGCAAAAGGTAACCCTCAGGCAGCTTTGAATCGTGGAGAATTTATTGCAACAGGCATTATGCTTGTTGTTTCTTATTTTTTGATTAAATTGTTTTTGCCCGAGATTTGGAATCATTATAGGGTGGACGGTACTGTTAAGGAAATGAGCTCTCTCGGTGTTTTTTGGGCTATCATTGTTGGCCTGGTGATTGGAACAGCCATTGGTAAGATTACTGAATATTACACCGGAACGGGTGGCAAACCGGTTCGTTCCATTGTTGAGCAAAGCCGCACCGGTGCAGCAACTAATATCATTGCTGGGATAGAAATCGGGATGAAATCTACTGCATATCCAATTTTAGGGCTTGGTCTGGCGATTATCCTTTCGTATCACTTTGCCGGATTGTATGGAATTGCCATTGCTGCTGTTTCGATGCTGGCCAACACCGGCATACAGCTGGCGGTTGATGCTTATGGGCCAATAGCCGATAATGCCGGCGGAATTGCTGAGATGAGTGAGTTGCCAAAAGAGGTCCGTCAAAGAACTGACAAACTTGATGCAGTAGGAAATACCACTGCTGCCATTGGTAAGGGTTTTGCTATTGCTTCTGCTACTTTAACAGCCCTGGCTTTGTTTTCGGCCTTTATGTCGCAGGCCAATATTATTACCATTGATATTTCGAAGCCGGTGATCATGGCTGGTCTGCTAATCGGAGGCATGCTCCCTTATTTATTCAGTTCGATGGCAATGGGTGCTGTGGGGCGGGCCGCAAAAAAAATGATCACGGAGGTAAGACGACAGTTTCGTGAGATTCCGGCACTCACCAAGGCACTGGCAGTGATGAAAAAGTATGACGGCAATCTGGAGCATATCACTAAAGAGGAGGCAGTGATCATGCACGATGCCGAACAATCTGCCGAATATGAAAAATGTGTCGAGATATCGACCGATGCCTCACTCAGAGAGATGATATTACCCGGATTGCTGGCCATTGTTGCTCCCGCGCTGGTTGGATTTGCCGGAGGTGCCGAGATGTTGGGCGGTTTGTTGGCTGGTGTTACGGCATCGGGGGTTTTGCTGGCTATTTATCAATCAAATGCTGGCGGTGCCTGGGATAATGCCAAAAAAATGGTTGAAGAAGGTGTGATTTATGAGGAAGTGCTATATGGCAAAGGAAGCGAATCGCACAAGGCTACTGTGGTTGGCGATACAGTAGGCGACCCCTTTAAAGACACCAGCGGACCTTCCTTGAATATTTTACTCAAACTGATGTCGGTTGTTGCATTGGTTATTGCACCGTCGATCGCTGTTGATACGGCAAAAATCAGTGATAAACAGGAGTTGAATCCAAAGGTACAAAAGGTTGATCAATCACAAAAGGAATATCAATCGCCCCTCGCTTCCTGGTTCGATTGGACCGACTAAGATTTTTTTTCTTACGCACAATGTGAAAAAGGGGAGGCTATGGCTTCTCTTTTTTCTTTTAAAGCGTTGAATAATTGTTGGTTATAATTGATTTAAATAGCTTGTGTTTGGCATTTTCCGAATTGTTAATTTGTTAACAATATTTAGCCCTTAAACATGAAATTAACTGAAACAATTTCTACCTTTGTCGCTCGAAACCTTGTCTTATACTTGATTTTGCAAATTGATTTTTTTTGAATCTGTTAATTGTACATTTATGATCACTAACAATTTTGTTCAGCGCCATTTAGGGCCGACTAAAAATGATATTGAGCAGATGCTTCAGGTCGTTGGTGTGGCCTCTGTTGATCAACTTATCGATGAAGTAATTCCTGGAGATATTCGTAATCAGGATAATCTGGAGATTGGTGAGGGGATGAATGAGTATGAGTATTTAAATCACCTGAAAGCACTCGCTTCCAAAAACAAGCTTTTCAAATCCTATATCGGGATGGGATATTACAATACCATCACTCCGGCAGTGATTACCCGAAACGTGCTCGAAAATCCGGGCTGGTACACTGCTTACACACCTTATCAGGCCGAAATTTCACAAGGACGTTTGGAAGCCTTGCTAAATTATCAAACGATGATTGCTGACCTTTGTGGGCTCCCAATTGCCAATGCTTCGCTGCTTGATGAAGCCACTTCGGCTGCCGAAGCCATGCTGATGTTTTTTGCCAGCAGAAGCAGAGCACAGCAAAAAGCAGGGGTAAACAGGTTTTTTGTTGATAAAGGAGTGTTGCCACAAACACTCGAAGTTGTCAAAACACGTGCCTTACCAGTTGGAATTGAGGTTGTGGAAGGTAGCATTTCGCAGGATATGCTGGACGAACAATACTTTGGGGTGTTGCTACAGTATCCTGATCAATTTGGTGCAATAAACGATTTTCGCGATACAATTGAAAAATATAAATCAATCGGAATTCAGCTTGTTGTTACGGCTGATTTGTTGAGCCTTACCCTGCTTAGTCCTCCCGGAGAATGGGGTGCCGATGCTGTGGTAGGCTCGTCGCAACGATTTGGTATTCCGATGGGATTTGGTGGCCCACATGCAGGTTATTTTGCTACAACCGAAAATTATAAACGAAATATTCCGGGAAGAATTATTGGACTTTCAAAGGATGCCAACGGAAATCCTGCCCTCCGAATGGCACTGCAAACCCGAGAACAACATATTAAACGCGAACGTGCAACTTCCAATATCTGTACCGCACAGGCTTTATTGGCGTCAATGTCAGCTTTTTACGCGATTTACCACGGGCCTAACAGACTGAAAGAACTGGCCAGACATATCCATATTTTAGCCAATGTGCTCGATAAGGAATTGAGAAGTATCGGGCTGAAACAACGGAATGAGTTTTTCTTTGATACACTTTTGCTTGAGTTGCCATCCGGTCTTACTACTTCAAAACTCAGAGCCCTTGCCGAAGCTAATGCAATGAATTTTAGGTGGATTGATGAGCAGTTATTTGGCATTAGTCTGGACGAAACAACAAGCTTGGATGATGTGAATGAAATTGTAAAAGTTGTTGCTCAGACCGTTGGCAAACCATTCGAAAAATTCGTTTGTGATCCACAACAATGTGCTAAGTTTTCGGCATTGCCTGAAGCATTGGTTCGTACTTCTGATTATTTAACGCACGAGGTCTTTAACCGGTATCATTCGGAAACAGATATGATGCGTTATCTTAAAAAGCTTGAAAACAGAGATCTGGCACTTAACCGGACAATGATACCCTTAGGTTCGTGCACCATGAAGCTTAATGCTGCTGCTGAATTATTCTCGTTAAGCTGGCCTGAGTTTGCCAATCTGCATCCTTTTGTACCCAAAGATCAGGCTGCCGGATATTATCAATTGATTGAGACGCTTGAAAAAGATTTATGCAACATAACAGGTTTTAAGGCCATATCTTTTCAGCCAAATTCTGGCGCAAGTGGAGAATATACAGGCTTGATGGTGATTCGGGCTTATCTTGAATCCTTGGGTCAAAACGAGCGCAATGTGTGTTTGATTCCTTCTTCGGCGCATGGGACAAATCCGGCCAGTGCTGTGATGGCAGGTATGAATGTAGTGGTGGTGAAATGCGACGACAAAGGAAATATCGACGTGGCCGATTTGCGCGAAAAAGCTGAAGCCAACAAAGATAAACTTGCCGCTGCCATGATTACCTACCCTTCTACACATGGCGTTTTTGAGAAGGCTATCCGCAAAATTGTTGAGATCATCCACCAAAATGGCGGACAGGTGTATATGGATGGTGCTAATATGAATGCACAGGTCGGACTAACCAGTCCTGGCTTTATTGGTGCTGATGTTTGTCATTTAAATTTACACAAAACCTTTGCAATACCTCATGGTGGTGGTGGTCCGGGAGTTGGGCCTATTGGCGTTGCAGATCATTTGGCAGCATTTTTGCCCGGCCATACGATTGTGAAAACAGGAGGTGAGAAAGCCATCACAGCGGTATCTGCAGCACCATTTGGCAGTGCCTTTATTTTGCCCATTTCTTATGGCTACATCAAAATGCTGGGATCGGATGGTTTGAAAAGGTCAACTGAAATTGCCATTTTAAATGCTAATTATCTGAAAATAAAACTCGAAGATCATTTCCCGATTTTATATACAGGTAACAAAGGCCGTGTGGCACACGAAATGATTCTCGACCTGAATAAGTTCAGTAAAACAGCCGACATCACCGCTGTTGATGTGGCAAAACGCCTGATGGATTATGGTTTCCATGCACCTACCGTTGCTTTTCCGGTGCATGGCACTTTGATGGTGGAACCTACCGAAAGCGAGCCTTTGGCTGAATTGGATCGTTTTGTGGAAGCAATGGCTGCCATTCGTGAAGAGATAAGAGAAGTGGAAGATGGCAAAGCAGATAAGGCAAATAACCTGATTTCAAATGCACCGCATACAGCCGGGATGCTGATCAGTTCTGATTGGAACTTCCCTTATACACGCGAGCAGGCTGCTTTTCCGATGCAATCAGATTTGGTGGACAAATACTTCCCACCGGTCACACGCATTGATGATGCTTATGGCGATCGCAATCTGGTATGTACCTGCGCACCAATTGAAGATTATATCGAGCAATAGTCATTTATTGGGTTTGACTATTAAAAAATGACCAGTCCAAAAGGCTGGTCATTTGTTTTTTTAGGACGGTGAAAATACTTTATTTACAGAGATTCCAGCGATTTTTTGATTTTTTGCCAGGTTCTTTCAATGTCATGATCCAAACCTACGCTAAAACGTACCAAACCTTCGGATAAGCCCATTTTTTTCTGTATTTCTACCGGTACCTCAGAGGAAGTGCTTTTGCCGCTGTTGCTAAACAATGTTTTAAAATAGCCCAGGCTAACAGCTAGATATCCAACGTCTTCCAGTTCCATGATTTCCATCAGCTTGTTGGCCAGATCCATGGTTTCCATATCTATGGCTATCATCCCTCCAAAGCCAAAATCTGGATGCATTATTTTTTTAAGTGTTTCATGACCAGGATTTTCAGGCATACCCGGATAGCGAAACTTAAGACCGTAAGCCTTGAATTTCTCGGCCAGATACATCGCATTGTGGCTATGCTGTTTCATCCTGATATGCAGTGTGTGCAGGTTTTTGAGGATGCTGGAGCTGCGCAGGGGATCCAAAACAGGGCCTAATAGCATTGCTGTGCCATCATTTACGTCGATCAACGAATTGATAAATTCGTTGGAAGCACAGATTGCACCTGCAACACAATCATTTTTTCCGTTGACAAATTTCGTAAGGCTGTAAACCACTACATCGGCACCCCATTTGGCTGGGGCAACGATCATGGGAGTGAAAGTGTTATCAACTACGAGTTTGATATCCTTCGATTTTGCAATCTTCGAAAGTTCAGGCAAATCACTGATCTGAAGCAAGGGATTTGTCATTGCCTCTGTGTAGATCATTTTTGTGTTTGGCTTAATGGCTGTTCTAACCGATTCCAAATCAGTTATATCCACGAAGGTGACTTCAATATTGTAGCGTGGCAGCCAATTATTCATAAAAGCGAAGGTTCCGCCATAAGTTGTCATGCTCGAGATGATGTGATCGCCCGATTGGCAAATGCCCAGTATTGCAGTGGTGATAGCTCCCATTCCGGAAGCCGTTACCCATCCGGCTTCGGTGCCTTCCATGGATGCGAGGGCATCTGCGAGGTATTTATTACTCGGATTCCAGTGTCGGGAATACAAAAAACACCCTTCTGCCTCGCCATGAAAGGTATCAGTCATGGTTTTTGCCTGCATAAAAGTGTAAGTGGCAGAGTCGGTTACGGAGGGATTTACATCTCCAAATTCTCCAAATTGTTTTAAGTCCTGAATGTTTGTTGCCGGATCAAATTTCATTTTGTTTCAGTTTTAATAATTGATACAAAAATATCATAAAGAAAGCATTATTGCAATATTTATGATAAACAGTTTATCAAAGCTTGATATTACTTAAAAACTGTAAACAAAAATTGCCGTTCTTTGAAAAATCAAAAAAATTTTAACATAAAGGACATGATAAAGTTTCAACTTGACATTTTAGATAAGCGAATACTTAATTTGCTAACCAACAATGCACGTGTTCCATTTTTGGAAGTAGCCCGCAAATGTAAGGTGTCAGGGGCAGCTGTTCATCAGCGTATTGCCCGCATGACGGAAGCCGGAGTGATTTCCGGATCGCAGTTTAATCTTTCTCCCAAGGCATTGGGCTTAAATACCTGCGCTTTTATCGGGATTCAGGTGAATCTGGTAGCAAGCAGTACGCATGATGAAGTTTTTGAGAAGATCAGGCAAATTCCGGAAATAGTGGAATGTCACCACATCAGTGGTAAATATTCTTTGTTGGCCAAGGTTTACACCCAAAATAACGAGCATCTCAAGCGTATTATCGTCGAAAAGATTCAAACTGTTCCGGAAATTACGTTTACAGAAACTTTTATTTCGCTGGAATCAGGATTTGAACGGCAACCTTCCTTGCTTTAGCAGAATAAATTGAATTGTTTTGAAGGGGATTCCTTAATTTCGCAGCCAGAAAATGCTTTATGAGAACTTTATTGGTTTCCGGGATATTGCTTGTTTTTATGTTGGTTCAGCTCTGGCAGGGGGGTGATGCAAAAAAGACTATTGACGGTGACGGGAGCGGATATTATGCTTATCTCACAGCAATTTTACATTATAAAACAACTGATTTTAAAGCAGTTTTCGACTACGAAAAATCTCAGCGTGGCCTGGATTATATGGGACATTATTTTCACGAGTACAAGGGCAAAACCGTGAATAAATATTATTTGGGAACAGCTTTGCTCATCCTGCCGTTTTATTTGCTTGCCATGTTGTATTCCAGGATGGCTTTTTTGCCGCTCGATGGTTATCATATTATTTTTCAATACGCTGTTGGGCTGGCGGCAGCTTTTTATCTTGCCTTGGGTTTGCTGTTAACTAATTCATTATTAAGTACCTACAATATTAAAAAGCCTGTTCGTTTGTTGGTTCTGCTATCGTTAATGCTGGGTACAAATCTCTTTTATTATGCGTTTTTGCACCCCGCTCATTCGCATGTTTATTCTTTTGCTGCCATTGCCGGCTTTGCTTATTTTGCAAGGATTTATATGCTTAAAGGGCATTCAAAACATTTGTTTGTTTCGGCATTTCTTTTTGGTATTGTCGGATTGATCAGGCCTTCCAATATGATCTTGCTGCTGCTCATTCCGTTTTTTGCAAGTGATTTTTTACAGTTTAAACTTCGCTTGACAACACTATTCGCTAAACCTGTAACCTTATTATGGCTGGCTCTGGCATTCCTGTTGAGTTTTGGATGGCAGCCTTTGTTTAATTTTATCCAAACCGGCGACCTTATCTTATACACCTATAAAAATGAGGGATTTCATTTTTTAAACCCGGCAACGTATTCATTTCTGTTTAGTTATCAAAAGGGATTCTTCGTTTACACACCTTTGATGTTGCTTGTCTTTTCGGGTTTGATGGTGTTATACCGGCAGTCGAAGTTTCAGTTTTATGGATTTGTTGGATTTTTTGTTCTGCTGGTTTATATGCTCTCTTCGTGGTGGAATTGGTTTTTTGGAGATAGTTTTGGGATGCGATCCATGATCGATTATTATGCTATCCTGGCAGTTTTGCTGGGTCTTGGTTTCTCTTCACTCTTAAGTCTTAAGGCAGGTCGGGTTTTTTTGAGTCTGTTTTTGATGCTCGTTGTCCCGTTAAATCTTGTTCAGGCCTATCAATACGAACGTGGAATTATACATCCTGACGCGATGACAAAAGAAAAATACTGGTATGTGTTTTTGAAGACGGCCAAATCGTACGAGCACATCCTGGGAGGGCAGCCCGAGCCGATTTTTAAATCGTTGGATGCGTATGATCGCCTGGATTTTTTCATGGATATGGAGACTGCCTCAGCTGTTTGGACAAGCAATGGTATCAAGCTTTCAGGCGAGTCTTTCTCAGGAATGCACCTAGCCGAACTCAACGAATCAAACCCTTTTAGTCCTACACTTGTACTTAGTGGAAATCAAATAATTACTAACGAAGGGGGTGCAGGATTGAGTTACGTTTCTGCCAACCTTATCTACCGAGAGCTGGAGCCGAATGCTGCCTCCCGTGCCCTGGTGGTTTATGCTGCAACTAACCGTAATAATCAACTGGTTTTTTACAAAGTTCAAAAATTGAAACAATTGCCGGACAATATTACAAATCGTTGGAGATATGGCTCTTACGGCTTTAAAATACCTGCCTGGAATAGCGAGGTGGCACAAGTGAAGGTATATGTGTGGAACCCCGAAGGTAGTTTGTTTCAACTGGATGATATGGCTGTAAGTATTTTTTATAGTGCAGATGATTAAGTGTTTATCCAATAATCGTAATTAAATTTTAATGGTTCCGGTATCAATATGAATTATGATGATCGTTTTTATAGATTTAACAATCAATTGACTGAAGGTGAGGATTATTATCTTGAGCATGGTTTCAGGGTAATGACTGCCAGCTTTTTAACACGAAGAGGCTACTGCTGTGGAAATGGATGCCGGTATTGCCCGTATCACCCCAGGCATATCAAAGGTAACCGGAATTTAGCCGAATAAATGAGCATGGATTATGAACAAGGACGATTGTTTTTATTTTGGGAAAGTAATTAAAACACACGGACTCGAAGGTGGGCTAAGCATTCGTGTTGATGTTGATGATCCGGCTGCTTATGCAGATATTGAATTTTTGCTTATTGAGAAAAACAAAAAGCTGATTCCTTTTTATCTCAAGGCATTCCGCTTATTGAAGAATAAAGCTTATATCGCTTTTGAGGATATCAATCACATCGATGAAGCCTGCAGTTTTACGGGCGCATTACTTTATTTGCCGCTGGAGTTTCTTCCTGCATTAAGTGGAAACAAATTTTATTTTCACGAAGTGGAAGGATTCACAGTATCTGATCGGGCCTTTGGCAAAATTGGTCAGATCAAAACCGTGCTGGAGTACCCTAATCAGGCACTTTTTCAGGTCTTTCAAGGTGACAAGGAAGTGCTTATTCCCATTCAGGATGAGATAATTATAGAAGTGAACCGGAAGAAGAAACACATTTTGATTGATGTTCCTGAAGGTTTAATCGAAATGTACCTGAATGCCTAGCAGCGAATGAAAGCACGGCCGTTTCATTTTAAACGATTTAGCATGATGCATCACCAATCAACGATGAAGATTGGTACAGATGCAATTTTACTGGCAGCCTGGGTTGATCTGGAAAATGTTGAAAATGCGCTGGATGTTGGAACCGGATCGGGAATCATTGCTATGTTGCTGGCACAACGAGGCGTAGGGGCTATTGAGGCGGTCGAAATTGATGAAAGATCTGCCCGCGAAGCACAACTTAATTTTGATACTTCGCAATGGCGTCAGCGGTTTAAGCTGCATCATCAGGATGCACGTGAATTTGGAAGGCAATGCAAATCGCAGTTTGACCTGATCATTTGCAATCCGCCCTTTTTCTTTCAGGCATTTCATGGTTTAAAAGCACAACGGAACCTGGCACGACATGCCGAATACTTTAATTTTGATGATCTGTTTCAACTTGCTTTGCACTGCCTGAAATCTGATGGAAGTTTGGCAGTTGTGATTCCTGCCGGTGAATGGGACAGAATGAAAAAGGCAGCTGATGAAGCCGGATTTTTTTTGCATCAGAAAATGAATATCATTCCTGTTGATGGCAAAAATGTTAACAGACTTAATCTGCTTTTCAAGAAAACAGAACCAACTCAGCTCAATGAATTGTTTTTTGTATTACGCGGGCAGGACGGCAATTTTACAAAGGACTATTACGCACTGCTTAAAGACTATTATTTGGGGTTTTGAGGCCAATTTAATCCTGATCGGTAGCCTCCCTGAATTTTTGATCGTGTTCGATCACCTGGGTAATTTGTTCGGCTTTAATTCGTTTTGCAATTATTTTTCGCTCAGGGTCCAAAACGTAAATTACCGGAGTTCCATAAATGTCGTACAGATCGTGAAAATCAGGCGTCATGCTTTTCATCCCATTAACATTCACCCAGTTTAATTGGTTTTCTTTGATGTAGTTTTTCCAGCCTTCAAAGTCGGCATTGGCAGCTATTCCATACACTTCAAACCTCCTGTCCTGGTCTTTATACAAGTCTTTTAAAACCTTAAGTTCCTTCTTACAAACACCACAATCGTGATCCCAGAAAAATAAAACCAGGTAGGGGCTTTCAATTGATTTAAAGCTTACAAAAGCATCGGTGGTGTCAACCAGCCAAAGGTCGGGCGCAGGCGATCCGAGTGTTAATCTGCGTAATTGATCTGCCCGCTCCATAATTTTCTCTTTCACCGAAGGTGATGTGTTGGCTATTTCGTACTTGGCAAAATAGTTGTCGGCCAAATGGACAAACACTTTATCCAAACCCATGACTTTAGGATTCTGATACTGATCAGTAAAATACCAAATCAGATAATCTCTAACGGTTTTATTATCAGCTGTTTGATTAATCACAAAATCAATTTCTTTACTAATTGAATCAGCTTGTTGCGGGACTAATTGCTCAAAATACTGTTTGATTTTGCTTGCCAGGAGCGGACTTCTCAAAAACCGGTCATCACTCAGATCGAAGTTCCGCCAGAAGTTTGATTTATAGAAATAGTAAGCCTTCTTTTGATCAGATGCAATACTATCAGGAACCTCTGTTTCCTGCATGGCAGCCACAATTTTAGCAACAAAAGATTCAGGATGATCTGTTATGATCTTTTTTTGGTAATTGTTGAGTGCTGTGAATAAGGAATCCCTGATATGTTGATCACTCTCAGTATCGCTAAGTTGCTGTGCCAGTCTGTATATCTTGTTTGATACATTCATCTGATCAATAAACAGACAGGTATTTTTGCTGCCTTCACAATGTATTGTTTCGCCGGCTTGTTTTGGTAAATACAAGTTAAAGGTCTGGTCTTCACCCACTAAAAATTCGAGCAAACGATTTTTTGAAGTGTCAACGAGCAGATAGATGCCTTCGGGATAGGATGCTGTTTGTTCAAATTGAATACTTGTATCTGATACATTCGAAGCAGTGTCAACAAGTTGGAATTTATCCCCATAATACCTTGCCAGATAATAGTTTTCGTGCTTTATCTCAGGTAGTTGTATATTGATATTAACCTGTGCTTTTGCATCGCGGGATTGGTATGTAAACAAGAGGCTCAGGCAAGCCAACAATTGTACTGAGCTGTACCTAAATACTGATAACATAGTGTCGATTTCAGTTTTATTCTAATAACTTCGCAAAGATAGGTTTAGATTCTGAGTTAAGCAGTTTATAGCAAACAGATACATTGATTTAAATAATTTTTTAGAAATATTTAACAAGATCAAATTTTGATTACGTATCTTAGCTGGAATTTATCGGTGGTCGTTGAAAAATGATTAAAGATTGCGGGGCAAGTTTACATAATGTAGATGAAATGAAAAAATAATATTTTTAATTACTCAATTTTAACACGCATTGTATCAACAAGTTAAAACATGCCAAAAAAAAATATGATATTTTTTTCAAAAAAAGTGATGCGATTTTAATAGAAATCATAATATTATGGGTGGAAGGAAAGGTAGTACATTTAATAACATAATAAATGCGAAAATCATGAAGAGAATTTTATTAGGATTAGTTTTAAGCCTTACAGTGCTTTTACTTAACGGACAGAATTATATTGATGGGACATTGCTTTATCATAACAATCCGGAATACCCCATTCCGGAAGCTGAGGCAATTCTTCTGAATGAGGCTGGGCAGCAGGTTGCTGCAACCCTAACAAACGAAAATGGATATTTTGCGTTTGAGGATATAGCTGACGGAGTTTATACCATTAGCTTTTCCACGGATATGAACGGCGGCCAGGTTACACTCGAAGATGCCCTGAGCATAGTGTTTTATATGGCCGGCCTGATCGATTACACCGAAATACAGGAATTGGCAATGGATGTAAATGGCAGTGGTAGTGTAAACATGAGTGACTTTACCTATATAATGGTTCAGTATTTCGTGCTTGGTAAACCTTTCCCTGCCGGTGAATGGGTGTTTGAGGATGTGGAA
>DJWN01000008.1 GCA_002440975.1 Bacteroidales bacterium UBA6229 | reverse complement strand
TTAAGAATAATAAAATAAAATTTTCCATCTGCTATCAACCGAATGAATAAAAGTTTTACTTTTGCAGCATTGTTGCATTTACAACACTATTGCATACATGAAGGCAGTTGATATCTTAACAACACATCAGTTAAAACGCACAGCTTGCCGCGAAGGCATTATCGATGTTGTGATGCAGGCTGATCAGGCATTGTCGGAACAGGAAATCAGAGATCATTTGACGGGCAACTATGATCGAACTACCTTTTACCGCTCTTTTAAAACGCTGGAAGAGCATCACATCATTCACAAAATTGTCGTGGATAATCAACTGGCGAAATATGCACTGGACAACAGCGTTACGCACAAAATACAACACGCCCACTTTTACTGCAACACCTGCCATACCGTAAAATGCATGGAAGAAGTGCCCATAAAGGACTTTAAGCTTCCCGAAGGGTATGATGGAACAGAAACGGAGGTGCTCATCAAAGGTATCTGCGCTGATTGTAAATCAAGCTGATGCCATGCAAATCATCCGCAAACATATTGCCCTGCTCCTTGTCGGAATTTTCTTCTTTCCACTGATGTTTCAATCCTTGCATCCACTCAGTCACCTCAACGGACAATGCGGGCATACAGAACAAAAACTTTGCAATACACCACTTGCTGTCGGGCATGATACAGATTTCGCAACACTTAACGCTCAGGCCGAAATCTGTCCCGTTTGTCAGTTTCAGTTCGCCAAC
The DNA here is from genome assembly GCA_002440975.1 of Bacteroidales bacterium UBA6229. GTDB lineage: Bacteria > Bacteroidota > Bacteroidia > Bacteroidales > F082 > UBA5536. The sequence continues at coordinate 26,774 of DJWN01000008.1, read as the reverse complement.
AACGAACTGCCCTTGCTGCCGGCACTTGTTGTTTTCCTTTCTGCAAAAACAACTCCGGTTAATGAATCGGCTGATGATCTGTTTCAGGACTTTTATGAGGCTGCCGATTCCAGCCGTGCACCTCCCCTGACTGTTGCCTGAAAAGGACAACCAGTAAGCCAGACTGATTTATAAACCCAAAATTCCTGACATGAGTAGATTTTTCATGCTTATGATGAGCATGAGCCTGCTGCTGACATCAGCTCAGTCGCAGCAATTTTTTACGCTCACCGGAAGCATCACCGATCAAAAAAACGAACCCCTTCCTGGTGCTTACATCTTGCTATCGCCACTAAATTCAGGCGCAGCAGCTGACGGCAGAGGACACTATATTATCGAAGATATTCCGGAAGGTGAATACCTTGTATCGGTATCTTTCATTGGATATAAAACGCTGAACGACACCCTTCGGATTTTTGAAAACCTCAAATACAAGGTGAAGCTTTCTATGAGTCCGCTCAGCCTGCATGAGGTCGTGATTATTGATGACTATGCCGAAACACGCAACAGAGAAGAATCGCTAAGTCTTGAGATTGCAAACGAAGATTATTTGAAGCAGCATCTGGGAGGCAGCCTGATGAACTCGCTGGAGCGTTTGCCGGGCGTAAGCACCATCGGTATTGGCTCAGGACAATCGAAACCTGTAATCCGGGGATTGAGTTTCAATCGGGTTGTGGTTGTCGAAAACAACATCAAACACGAGGCACAACAATGGGGTTCCGATCACGGCCTGGAAGTGGATCAGTATGCGGTGGAGCGGGCCGAAGTAATCAAAGGACCTGCCTCGCTAAAGTATGGCTCAGACGCCATTGGCGGGGTTATTGATATCCAAAACAAAAAAATACCTGACAATCAAACGATAGGAGCCACGATAGACTTGACAGGCAAGTCTAATTCAGGATTTTTAGGCACTTCCGTTTCCCTCTTTGGACGTCATAACCACTTCTTCGCCACAGCGCGCTTCACCCTGCTCAATTATGGCGATTTCAAGGTGCCTGCCGACAGTGTTGACATCTATTCATATAGGGCAGCTTTGCACAACAGACAGCTGCGCAATACCGCCGGAAAAGAACAAAACCTGCATCTCTCGCTGGGTTACATCCAAAACGGCTTTCAAAGCAGGCTCTATGTGAGCAATATCAGCCTCAAAAATGGCTTTTTTGCCAATGCGCACGGTCTTGAGCCACGCAGGGTTGACACGACACTGCACGACAAATCAAGCCGCGACATTCAATATCCCTATCAGGAGGTGAACCACTTTAAACTATTGAACACCTCCACACTGCAACTGAATAAGCTAAAGGTCTCGCTCGATTTGGGTGTGCAGCGCAACTTCAGGCAGGAATGGAGTCAATATGTTGATCATGGCTATATGCCAGCCATTTTCCCTGACAGTCTGAGCTTCGATCGCGACCTCGAACGTCAGTTCGACAAACTGGTTTACACATCCAATTTAAAGCTTGCTACACTCCAGTCGCAGCACTTGCACATCGAAACAGGCATCAGCGCAGAATATCAGGACAACCGCATCGATGGTCGTGGTTTTATCATCCCGGCTTTCAGACAGTTTTCGTCGGGAGCCTTTTTCTTCGTGAGGCACTCCCTTTCGGGGCGAAGCAAGCTAATGGCAGGCATACGCTTTGATTATGGCGAAATACACACCTCAGCGTATCACGACTGGTTTTCTTCGCCAGTGATCGAAAATGGCGATACCATTATGCGGCATCTGCAACGCGCAACAAAGCTCAACCGTAGCTTTGCCAATTTCACCTGGTCGATAGGCTACACATATCAAGCTGAAAAATGGTCGTTCAAATCCAATTTGGGAAAAGGCTTTCGGATGCCGATAGCCAAAGAGCTGGCTGCCAATGGTGTAAACTACCATCATTTCAGCTATGAGGTTGGCGATCCTGATCTTGAGCCCGAAGTATCGTACCAGCTGGATGCCTCACTGGAATATAAGACCCTGCAATTTGCCATCGGCCTGACACCCTTCGTGAGCTACTTTACCAATTACATCTACCTCAACCCCAGTCCCGATCACGATCGCTTGTACGGAAACGGAAATCAGATCTTCTATTATACACAAAGTCGTGTTTTGCGCTATGGCACCGAGATTCATGCGCATTACAAGATTTCAAAAGCTTTTCAGCTGGGGCTGATTGGCGAATATGTGTATGCTGAACAACTGTCGGGAGCTAAAAAAGGCTTCACCTTACCATTTTCGCCTCCTGCCACGGCTGTTTTCAACCTGAAATACCAGCCCGCACTTAGCAGTGCTCTGCGCGATACCTATGCATCGTTGGATTATAAGATCACCTCCAAACAAACGCATATTGTCCCACCCGAAGAAAGCACGGCTGGCTACCAGTTGATCAATCTGAATCTTGGTGGAACATTGAATATTGGACGGCAAGCCGTGAAAATTAATTTTCAGATTCAAAACCTGCTCAACATAAAGTACTTCAATCATACCAGCTATTACAGGCTGATCAATGTACCCGAACCTGGCCAGAATTTTATTCTTAACCTTTCTATTCCATTTTCGAATTCATAATGAAATCAATTCAAATATTATTTATCTAAACACTTAAAAATTAACACCATGAAAACTAAAACAATCATGCTTAGCCTCCTGTTTGCAGCAGGTGTTATCTTTACTTCCTGCCAAAAAGACGATGACGACAACACTAATCCAAAACCTGTTATCAATCTGACTGAGTTAGGCTATGAAAACAGCGGAGTTGCTTACATAGGCAGCGATTTACACATTGAGGCTGAAATAGTAGCTGAAGCAAAAATTGACAAAATAGAAGTTGAAATACATCCGGAAGGAGAGCATGAACACAAGGTAATAACAGTGATCCTTGACGAAGGCGAATGGGAAGTGGATACGATTTATACTGAGTTCTCAGGCCTTATCAACACCACTTTTCACAAGCACCTTGATGTGCCTATGCATGCCGACACCGGACATTACCATTTTCATTTTGCAGTAACCGATCGCGATGGACAACAAACTGTCGCAGAAATGGAGCTTCACGTAATGACTCCTCCTGATGATGTAGCACCAGAACTATCCATAACAAATGCTCCGGAAGCAAACAAAGTTTTCAGCTCAGGATCAACTATTAGCATTTCAGGACTTGTAAGCGACGACAAAGCCCTTGGCGGATTGTATGTAGGCTTGGTCAGAGCTGATCAAAACCTGGAAGATGGAGCTGTAAATGCTACCAATACTCTTACTTTACTTCATACACACGATTTCGAAAGCACTACCTCACATAATTTTTCTGCTGAAATTACTGTAGGAGCAGAGCTTGATAATAATAGTGAGCCTAAACCCATTACAGGTGATATCGCATGGCAATCTGCCAACTATTATATACTTGTGAAAGTAAAAGATGCTTTTGGTGGCAACTGGGCCTATTCCATGCATTATCCCATCGAAATTAATGTAGAGTAGATATGCCAACTCAAGAGGTTGAGGTGTAGGTTGAGAGAGAAATTGTATCAACCTTGACCTCAGCCTCAAACTAACAAATAACCTTTCAAAACTAAGTTTTAACACATGAAAACAATCAGAATTTCAGTAATAACATTTTCTTTACTTCTCATTTTTACAGCTTGTCAGAAAGAAGAAGAAGCAGACAAAGAAAAACCAGTAATAGATTTAAGCGGAACTACAGCCTTTCCTACGAATTGCGATACCTTGTATTTTGGTGAAGCTTTCACCCTCAAGGTTCGTTTCACTGATAATCAAAAGCTGGGATCGTACAGCATTGATATTCACAACAATTTCGATCATCACTCGCACAGTACCGAAGTTACTGACTGCACCCTCGACCCTGTAAAAGAACCCATGAATCCTTTCCTTTTTATCGAAGATTACCTTATTCCGGAAGGTCTGCAAACATATGAAACCAATCTTTCGGTCAATATTACGGCCGGCAATGCCAGCGGGCTGTTTGATGAGGGAGATTATCATTTCTTTATCAGCCTCACCGATCACGAAGGCTGGTCAAATCAGAAAGGACTAAGCATTAAGCTGCTGCATCGGTAACAGCACTTGCATTTTGTTAGCGTGAAAGATTGAATAGATAATCATAACTATCAATCAAAGTCAGCAAAAAAAACACTCATATTTACTTATCATTAAAAGGTTGGACAAAGCCTATCAGCTCATGCTTCAAAAATAATCAATTCTTATCAATAAGATCTTGTTTTGTAAAAGGGAAATTAGTGTGTGTAATGATTTTTTGGGATACGGATCACACATAGACGGGCTTCCTTCATCTTGTTCGCTCCGGACATCGTATTCCTGATTGAAACTTACATTTCGGGAGAAATTTTAACTCCCTGATATTCTTATTCTTGTTAGAAGCTAGAACAAGCATCAGGGAAAACTAAACAATAAAAACTAAAAAAAACCCGAAGGTCTGTTCACCCATATCCAGGGGCGATTACTAACGCGGCCATTATAGATAGCGTAATTTTGCTCATCAATAATTGTCTGATGCGGCACTCCTTTCATTTTTAATTGTTTCATGAGAATTTCACTATTCGCTGCCCTGCCCCAATAAAAGTTAAAGGGTTGTGCTGTGATTTGATTAAAATATGCCGTATCATCCTCCTTTAATGACAGATACGCTGCTAAGAATATTTTAGAAGAATCGTTTTCATACTTTGTAGCAAGCTCTGAAAAATATGGAAATTCTTCTTTACAGCTGGCACAAGCCTCCGACCAAAAGAGGACGATAATTTTTCTGTCAGCTGAGTCTATGGAGCTGATGCGCACATTCTCAGTCGTCAAAAAAGTATAATCTACTTTTTCTTGTATGGATTCATTATCAAGTTTCGCATTAAACCAGGTTTCATAATTCTCCTGTCCAAACCAACCGACAATCATAAATAAAACAGCGAATAAGGATATTCGTATTAGTTTGCTTTTTGTATTAATTGTAGATCGATTGATATGAAAAACAGTGATTGCTGAAAGAAAAACAAAAATAATCAGAAAAGCAAACTGAAAGACTTCTGGATAACTACTCAGTATTAAAATGATAAGCAAATATACATTAACAAACACCAATTGATCTCTCAACAGCCGGTCATTAGAGTTTCTGCTAAGAATGAATGATCCCAATATACTCAGTAAAATCGTAAAGGATGCTGATGTGCCATGATTAAGCTTTCTAGTTATTGCTGATAAAAACACCAACAATACACCAAACAAAATGGCATTTTTAATTCCTTTGTTGAGATTGAGTTTAACCAGTACAAACCCAAGAAGATAAGGCATGTAAAAGGCCAAGGATATTACAGTTATAGTCACTCCATTCAATCTAATATAATTTAGGAAGTTCGCTGCAATTATCGCTAAAAGAGGCATAAATATTCCAAAACCTTTTAGATGAAGACCTTTAAAAAACTTGCGTGGCGAATAAGTGTAATATCCAAGGCTAATTCCAAGAATAACTGAAACTTGTATTACTCTATCATAGTTTCTGGTACTCAATACTGCGATGTATAAAAAAACCAGAAAAATTTCAATAAGTACCAGAAATCGTATTTTTGAAAGCATACAAATTCATATTAAGAGAAAATTGCTATTTAAGGTAAAGATGATCAAAAAAAAAAGCCTGCCTTTCATTTTTAAAAAAAATGCATAGATGATTAATCAATTATCTCTTCAGGACACAATCCTTTACACACTGAACCACCAACAAGTCCACAATCTCTTACCTTTGTACAACCACCATGACGACAATCATCTGCAAGAAAAATATTACAATAAATATCATATAAACAACTACAATCCTGAGGTGCGGACTCCTTAAATGAGTTTGTGGTTGGTATATCAAAATCAGTAATCCAAGAATGATCAAGACTTTCACTTCTATTCAATAAAATGTCTATTTCATTCGCTGTCATTAAAGTACAAAAATTAATGATGTAATCTGTTGAATCCATTTTTCCAGAAGTCAATACTTGATTTTCCCAGTTAAATAGAAAAATTGAGTCATTCGCATCTAAACTTTCCCGCAAATCTCTTTCATACCAATCTACATCCATTTTCTCTATTAAAACACCAATCTCACTATTTAAATCAGAGTGTAATGTGTTGTTTTTTATAATATTAAGTTTCTCCATCCATAGATCATATTTCTCTGATCCGGTAAGTGTTCGATATATAGCTTTTTGAATTGAAGGTGGTAGAGTGGCAAGCTGAGTGCGAGTTATTCCATGAAAATCATTGCTATGCTTTGCTGCCCATTCATTTAATTCTGAATCACAGCTATAGATTTTCTCTTGTTTTGTACAACTCAATAATAGCATAACTGAAATTATTACTATTGGTATTAATATTTTTTTCATAATATCTAATTTTTTCGGTTGATGTATAAATGAAACTAAAATATGGAATTTTAAATTCAACTACCACAAATTATATTGTGATAGCCAAATTCAATCGAACTTATTCTTCCTCAACCAAAAGATATATTTTGTTGTGCAACAAGGCACAAACTGATTGCGCAACAAAAGGGCGTGAGCATGATAGTAGCCAGCAAACTGCCAATTTATTCCTGCAAGCCCCTTCAACCTGACATTTGCAAGATGGGGGGGGGGTGATAATAGCCTGTATATCAGTGTAACAAATTAAATTAATCAAACAATCAACCAGCCTGACAAACAATTTGTTTGGGGTATATAAACTAAATGGGCAAGAGTTGGCTGATTTCATGGCTTTGTTTTTCAGCTTCGAAAATAAAAACATCTTTTTGAAAAAGCAAATTTTTTTTTACCTGTTGATTCATTTTTAATGTGGCAAATTTACTAATCCGTCTATTTTTATGGCTTTGCAATGGTAAGTATAATATTTTTAATTAGGAGGCAACTATAAAATAGACGTTTTTAATTATGTTTTCGTATTCAGTCTTTCATGATTGATATATGCAATCACCTCAACAGTCTAAATCCTGTTTACCGCTAATCGCTCTGTTTGGCAGCTGCAATCCCCAAAGATTGTTACTTTTGCTCAACAACATAAAATAGGATGGAAACTTCAGCGAAAAGGCCAAACGAATTACGCTTCGGACTCCTGTGCAACAGCTTGCAATTGGAGTGCTGGCAGGCGGAGACGATCAGAGAGTTGCGGGATAATGGCATTCAGCTGGCACTGATTGTAATCAATGCCGAAACCCCTGCCCCACCGCCTGGCTTTTTTAAGCGAATGCGCTCCTATCCTTACAAAAATTTGTTGTTCAGGCTATGGAACAGGTATGGCTTTAAGCCTAAAAGCAAAACCACAACGGATATCAGTGAGGAAGTTGAACCCATCGAAAAACTGTATTGCAAACCCCTGAAAAAAGGACTTTCCAACTATTTTTCACCTGCTGATATCAGCCAAATTCAATCTCAAAAACTGGATTTTTTGTTACGCTTTGGATTCAACATCATCAAAGGCGAAATACTGGAAGCTGCCCGATACGGAGTGTGGTCGTTTCATCATGATGATGAGCGTGTGATACGTGGTGGTCCTCCGGGTTTTTGGGAATTTATGCAGGGCCACGAATACAATGGCGTTATCTTGCAAAAACTGACGAAGGAATTAGACAAAGGTCTGATATTGAGAAGACAGTTTTATAAGGTGATCAGGCATTCTTATGCAGCCCATCTGGATCAGCTTTACTTCGAAAGTGCACGATTGCCCCTTCAAAGCTGCAGAGATTTGTTCCTCAACCCTGATTTTGAGCCAGAAGTATCGCAATCGCAGGCTGCTATCAAGCATCCACCCGGCAATATGCAAATGATACGCTATTTCCTTTCGGCCTTTTTTCGTCGTGTAGGTTTTCATCTCAATGACTTGTTTTTTCAGGAAGACTGGAACATCGGATTAATTAATGCTCCCATAAAGGCCGTTGTTGAAAAGCCTGAAGGCTACCTCAAAAACATTAGCTGGTTTTCAAAACCTGCTCCGACCACTTATCTGGCTGATCCTTTTGTGATAGATTTTCAAGATGAAACCTATGTATTCTTCGAGCAATATGACTATCGCAAAGGAAAAGCAGTGCTGGCCTGTGCACTTAAATCAGAAGATTTTAAAAACTATCACACGGTTTTGGAAGAGCCGCACCATCTCTCGTTTCCTTTTATGTTTGTATATGAAGATGCACTCTATTGCCTGCCAGAGAGTTACAGTGCCAATACCTTGAATCTGTATCGCTTTGATGTGAAAACCCGTAAGTTGCAAAAAGTAAAAACGCTGCTAAAAGACATGGCCGTAGTTGACCCTGCATTGATTAACTATGAGGATCGCTGGTACCTTTTCTTTACGCAGAAAAATCTGCCCAGCGTGCATTTGTATTGCTATCACGCCAATAATCCTTTTGAGCCTTTCGTACCCCATGCCAATAATCCGGTAAAAACCGATATCCGGTCCTCACGTCCTGCAGGGAATTTTATTCAGCTAGGAGAAAAGCTTTTTCGCCCGGCACAGGATTGCACTTTGCATTACGGAAGGGCTGTTGTACTCAATGAGATTGTCCGCCTGAGCCCGCAACATTTTGAGGAAAAGCCCGTTAAACGTATCATGCCATTACCAGTATATGCCTACAATAAAGGCCTTCACAGTCTGAACGGAAATCAAGAATATACCGTGATTGATGGAAAACGATTCACCTTTACGCTTGCCGGCTTTTGGAATCAGCTCAAACTCAAACTAAATAAAATTGACTGATGCTGCACAAAATCCTCAGCACAACCGGCACACGCCTTCTCAATGCCTTTAGTGGCATAGTGATACTGTGGATTGCCACCAACGAACTGGGCAAAGCAGCCTGGGGAACTGCCGGCATCATCCTGCTCGACATCACCCTCATTTTGCTGGTAATAGAACTAATGGCTGGCAGTGGTCTTGTCTATTTCAGCTCGCGCTACAGCTTGAAGAGTTTGATAAAAATTTCTTACAGTTGGATGCTGCTGGTAATCGCATTCACCACTTTGATTTTTGGGTTGTTGTCATTTTTTCCGGAGATTTATCAGCTCGTCATCCCGCAAGGTTATGGGCTGCATATTCTGGCTCTCTCGCTGATCAACGCCCTGCATGGCATTAATATGAATGTATTGTTGGGCAAGAAAAAGATCACAGCATTTAACAGTCTGTTCGTTTTGCAATTTGGCCTGCAACTGCTGAGTTTTACTGGTTTTGTCTATCTCATGCAGCTGAAAGACGAAAGAGCTTTTATTTATGCGTTGTATGTGGCTTATGCTGTCCCTGCAATGACGGGATGGCTGATACTGGCTCCATTTTTCAAGGAAAGGAACGGCCCCAATGCAATAGCAACACCACGAATCATCCTTAACTATGGCAGCATGACGCAGCTTTCGAGCATTGCCCACATGATCAATAAGCGACTCAGCTATTACTTTCTGAAAAGCCTGAGCGGGATTGGTTCGGTAGGTATTTACAACTCAGGCGTACAACTTTCGGAAGGACTGCGTTTGATAGGTCAGAGCATCTCGCTGGTGCAATTTTCCGAAATCAGCAATTCAAAAGACGATCAGGCCAGTGCCAGACTAAGTATTGTGCTGCTGAAATTTGCAGTTGGCCTAACAGCCTTGGCACTTTTAGTTTTAATAGCCATCCCACAAGTGGTATTCGAATGGGTTTTCAGCAAGGAATTTGGCGAGATAAAAATTGTCATCATCAGTTTGGCTCCTGGCGTTATTGCCCTGGCAGCCAACACCATATTCAGCCATTATTTTTCGGGCACCGGGCAGCCCAGATACAATCTGATTGCCTCATTAAGCGGACTAGCTGTAACGGTTCCGGCATTAATACTGCTTATTCCGGCTTACGGATTGATTGGTGCAGGCTTAAGTGCATCCTTGGCTTATGCAGCAGCAGTGATTTATCAATTGGTGGTATTTAAAAGAATTACCCAAACCGCTTTCAAATCGTTTTTGATTACTAAGGAGGATTTGATGCTTTTAAGAAAAATACGGTTTAGGAAAATGTAGCTTTAGTTTAAATTGACCACACGAAGGGCATCTCGACTGTCGCTCGATGACCTATGCTTAATAATCAATTCGAGCAGGATCGGTTATCGCTTAAAAGTTTAATATTACTTCAAACCACACGAAGGGCATCTCGACTGTCGCTCGATGACCTATGCTTAATAACCAATTCTAAGGAGGAGGTATAAGTTGGCTTAAATGATTGACAAATCCATTTATTACAAGTAATTTTACAAACCATTTAAAAAACAAAAGCTTATGAAAAAAAATGTAGGATCTACTGATCGCATCATCCGGATTATCATTGGCCTGGCCATTGGTGCCATTGGCTATTATTATCAAAGTTGGTGGGGACTTCTTGGTTTGATTCCAATCCTTACGGCCTTAATTAATTTTTGTCCGCTTTATGTCCCCTTTAAAATCAATACCGGTAAAAAGACTTCCTGATTTAAACAGAGATTATGATTGGACTTTCTGTCAGATAGACCAAATGCCCTTCGACCGGCTGTATGAACAGTTCCTGAAGGGCATTTTTGTATGCCGAAATCTGACTTAAATGTGACTTTGACTGCTCACCTGTTTTATAATCAATCACCATAACTTTTTCAGGTAGGATAGCGATACGATCAGGGCGCAACAGCTCACCCGTATCTGTCAGGAGTTCAGCCTCATTCCTGATTTTTGCCGGAGGGAAAAAAGCTTTTTTCAATTTCTCATCCTTTGCGAGTTGTTCAAAAATAACACCTAGCTTTTCAGCTTCTGAGAGATCAAGAAAACCTTGATTAACATTCCATTGGAGCACTCCTGAAAGCTGATCGGCATAGCGCAGCCGGGCCAAAACTTCGTGCAGTTTGTTGCCATATTGCACGGCTTTGGTGGCTTTTCCATAAGAGACTGGTCTGGCAATTTCGAGGGCATCACGCCAGTTTCTGGACGTGATTGCCTCCTTCGGTGCAGGTTTTCTGTCATGCTTTGTGGCTTTCTTTAGTGGCAGGCCTTCATTGCTTCCAAAACTATAGCAGTTTTTCCCCTCAACCCAATCGCCCGATTCTTTTAGATAATGATACTGGAATGTTTTTGCAGCTTCTCCTTTGTAACTGCTGATCACAAAAAGTTGCTCAACAGCCCGCGTGCAGGCCACATACATCAGATTAAGACTATCCAGCTCACTCTTCTTTCTCTCCTGTAAATAAAGTGCCTCAAAATCAGTACCCTCCAGTGATTTATTAACGCTTATCATGGCTTGATAAAGGCCCGGGATGTTAAAGGCTTCAAGATCGACCCAGGCATGACTTTTTGTGTTGTTTCGGCTAAATCCGGAAGCGGCATAAGGATAAATTACAACCGGAAACTCCAATCCCTTGGCTTTGTGAATCGACATTACTCTGATAGACTTGTCATCTTCAGGAAGCTTCACCGCCAGCTTCTGCTTGCTGTCTTCCCAATATTGAAGAAAATCTCCCAGACCACCTTTGGCCTGATTTTGCCAGCGGAAAACAGACTCCAGAAAGAACAACAGATAAGCATCAGCATTTTTATTCAGTTTAAAATGACGCAACAGATGCTCACAAAAATCATAAATACTGTAATGGTTGAGCTGAATCGGATTGAGCGATCCTTCAGGCAAACCGAATACCCCCTCCATTTGCGCATGACTCATTGCTTCCTTTGAAAAATAAGCCGTTGGATCCATTTGTTCTTTAGTCACCAATGGGTTTAACAAGGCATGGTAATACCTGAGTCCGCTGGCGATAACTGCATCAGCCGGATTAAGCAAAAAATACAGGGCGTGAATAAGCAGCTGAACCTTATCAGAATTTTTTACCAGGAGCGAATCGGGCGAAACCACACTAAAACCTAGTGAGGTGAGAAAGCGTGCCATGTCAGCACCCCGTTCATTCTGCCGGGTCAAAATCACGATATCGCCCGGGCTATAACCTGTATCAATCAGCTCGACAATTAGCTCTGAAACCCTGAGCTGTTGCATATATGTATCTTCCTGCCCATCATCTTCATTCAGTAATTCCAGTTGTACAAATCCGGCTGCTGACTTTGAAATAAATTTTTGCTCCACCTGCTCGTAAACTTGCTGATATTCTGCTGATAAAAAAGAAGAAACTGACTTAAAAAAGGCATTGTTAAACTTCACGATTTCGGGCAATGACCTGTAATTGGTATCCAATGAAAAATCCTGATATTGCTGCTTCAGTATTGACGCCATTTCATTGGCCTGCAATGAATTATCCGGCAATTCAGTTTCAGGCAAACGGATAAACTGTTCCACCTCACCACTGCGGAAGCGGTAGATCGCCTGTTTGGCATCACCAACCAAAAGACTTAAATTACCTGCAGCAAGGCCATTGGTAATTAAGGGTAAAAAGTTCTGCCACTGCAAGATAGAGGTATCCTGAAACTCATCGAGCATAAAATGCCGGTAGCGTTCGCCTAGTCTTTCATAAATATAAGGAACGGATGCATCATATAAGGTTTTGGACAGCCGCTTGTTAAACTCAGAAATATGCACCTCATTCGTTTCTCTCCGCAAAAGTTCCATCTCCTCTGTGATGCGCTGTTGCAAGGCAAACGAGAGTAAATTCCGCTCCAGCATGGTAAACAATGTCAAACGGGATTTATGTTCCTCCACATAAATTTTCAACTTATCAAAGGCGTGTAAAAGCTCAGGTTCAATCGTTTGTATTGCTGCTTCTTTTTCTTTTGGCAAACTGGTTTTGGCCCATTTACCCACTTCAGGTGGTTGTACGAAAAATCCAGCCTTAGACGCATGAGCCAGATCGCCCTCACGAATACGCTTGATCACCACCGGAAGTCCTTTGGATCCTTTGGCCAGCTCATCAGGGCTCACCTCATTTTGATCCAACAACTGCTCTATCTGATCAACCAGCTGATTAGCCCTATCCAGTAAGGTTTTACGGGTTTCACGAATGGTTTTTGTTGCTTTTTTTACTGACTCCAGATCAGAAAGCTCATTTCCTTTGCCATGCAAAAACGCTTCTTCCTCAAGTAGTTGGCTAACAAACTTACTCAATCGTGATTCTATGCGCCAATTCTCATCATCCTGAAGCTGTTTTTTGATAAAATCCAAAATCAAACGGCTTACAAACTGATCTTTTCCCACGGAGGCAATGATTCGATCGCGGGTTAAACTGATCAGCAATTCTGTTTCGAGCAGGATCTCATATTGAGTTGGCAGGCTTAGCTCACGCGTAAAGGTGCGGGCCAGTTTCTGCACAAAAGCATCTATCGTGCTTACCGCAAACTCGTGATAATGATGAAGTATGTGATGAAAAACCCAGCTGGCACGCTCCTGCAACTCAGCCTTATCAAGTTGCGTCCGGATCATCAAAAAAGGCAGCATCACTTTTGTAACGGTATCATCCGCTTTGGCTGTGGCAATGGCCTGTAATGCTTCAAGCATACGATCCTTAAGTTCGTAAGCTGCTTTGTTGGTGAAGGTAACAGCTAAAATCCGCCTGTAATTGATTGGATCGTGCAACACCAGAGCCAGATATTCGAGCACCAGTGTGAAGGTTTTCCCCGAACCAGCAGACGACTTATATACCTTCAGATTTTTCATTCAGGCACAAGCATTTTGCCAACAGCATGTACACCCTTACCTGTGATTTGCACGGTGTAAAGTCCTTTTGTTTTCAATTGTTGTTTTGCATCAAAAATTAGGAGGTTTTCGCCTTGTGTTAAACCTATTACCTCCCTAAAAACAAGCCTTCCCTGCTGATCGAAAACTGACAGCCAGGCTGTGGCAGCAGTTTTTGAATCGAGCCTGAAAGTTGCAGATTGTGTTACCGGATTAGGAAAAATTGATAGTTCTGAGGTTACAATCAGTCTTTCAGGCATCCCAACGCTGATTGTCCGGGCCGAATCGCGATAAACAACCATATTGCCAAACACTTCATCCATAGTAACTTGTAGCAAAGGGACATCCATTCCCTGAGCAAGCCAATGGTATTCAGTATAATCGCGAAATATTCCCTGACCTATCCCATTCATTTCCAAACTGTCATATTCAGACACCTCCGACTTATAGCGCAGCACTTCGAAGGTGCCATAAGGTGTTGTAAGACTTCCCCAGCCATCAATGGTGTTTTGCCGGCTCCGCTCGATAAGCACATAGCCTACGCCAGGCAAGGCCATTTCGAGCGCAGCTTCATCTGAATAGGCTTGACCATAATTCATCGGAAACTGATACCATTCGTCCGGATTATTAAACTTCAACGGAATAGGGGTTCCTTCATAAATCAGTCCATATCCTAAATCCTGATATCGGCTGCTGCTATTCTCTAAAAAACGAAAAGCCCTGGTCTCGGGCAGTCCGGGAAACAATGTTGCAGGATTGAATGTATTTACCAGGTCGGCACTGCTTAGGAAAAATGGCCAAAAAACCACCGGCGTTGAAGTAACAGCCAGAAAAGTATCCACTCGCTGGCTCACTGGAATCAGATCACCAAAATTCCAGTTAAAATCTTCGCCGGTTCGCGAAAAATCATAGGAATTCGTTTCAAAGGCAATGCTGGTTCGCACCGTATCACCAACAGATGGCATATCGGCAGAGGTAACCGTGATTTGTGCGTGTGATAAAACAAATCCAAGCGATACTATTAAAAGTAAAATTGATTTTTTCATGTTATGATTAATTGGTGTTTCGTTTTTTCTTTCTGCGGAACAGCTCGCCAAAACTATCAAATTCCTGACGATACGACAATCCGATGCCCTGAGTATAAGGCGCATAGTTGTCGAAGTTGCTGTAGTAATAATAGGAGTTTACATTGGAATGGTTAAAAGCTTTGGCTCTAAGTCTTCCATCTTTAGTAATTTTTACGGTAATATCCACATCTCCCACAATATTACTGGCATTTTGAGTGGTAGTGGTATTATTGATCATACCAAAATTGCCATCAATTGTCACACGGTCGTTAAAAAGTTGTGTTGACAGTGCCACCTCCAGCTCCTCGTTCGAAAGCTCATCGCCTGGTTTGTAGTGCAGCCCCACATCAAAATCCTTACTGATTTGCGAAAGCCAGCTACTCAACTGGTTGCTGATCACATTGATATAGGAGCTTCCTAAATTTGCAGTGCTTCCACCGGCATAGCTAAAACTACCCAACACCAGCAGCGAAATCATTTGCTGTGTCATCAGGGCAGTATTGGTAGTATCCAAAACAGAAAATACCATCTGGCGGGTATCGTCATCAGCATTTGGCAATCTGATACTAAAGCTGATATCCGGATTAAACAATTGATTTTTGAGCTGGATGATACAATCCACATTCACCCTGTTGCGGATAGATGAGCTGGAATCGAGCACAATACCTAATGAGCCTAGTGAAGTTTTAACACGATATAAACCTTTTACGTCCAGTTCGGCATCAAGCGGATCACCGGTCCAGGAGATACGGCCGCCTTCGAGCAGCTCAAAGCGTTTGCGAACCAGGTTTTCGAACACAAAATTAAACTGCCCCGACTCCACCCGATAATCACCCAACAAGGTGAAATCGCCTGCTGCATTCACACCCATCCTGATATTGCCACTTCCACGTGCCGCCAGATCACCCATATTATAAGGCAGGTAAATCAGCAAACCAGCATCAGGTGTTACCGTGGCATTAAGGCTGAAGTTGAAGTTCTTAGCCGGTTTTGGCAGTGCAGTTTTTGTGGCAGCAGCTTCGGCTTCTTCGCTCGGGGGAGCTACGAAAACTATAAAGTCGTGATCACTCACATAAGCACTATTATTCAAGGGAATAAACAATCTTGTACCGCGGTTGGTAGCAGCATTTATTGCCAGGTTGATGTCGTTGAGTGGTCCGGTTATCTGCACATCACCAGTAACAACTGCTGACCCATAAAACAGCTCATTCATTTCACGGGTGGTATTGAGCGCAATAAATGAATCAGGATCCATCCTGAGCCTGAATCGGAAACCGGACAGATACTGATGACTCACCTCACCACTCACAATGGCTTTGTTTCCGGTTGTATCGTAAAGCATCATATCCTGAAAGGCGATTCTGTCCTTTTCGAAAATAAATTTATGTTGCAGCGAATACACCGTATTGAGATAATCAACTTTAAAAGCTGTTCGATAAAGATCAAGCTCGCCGGTAAGCTCAGGCTGCTTGAGGGCTCCCCTAACTTTAAAAGTGCCACTCGCCAAACCTTCAATATTACTCAGGACACCGACCAGAAAGGAATTTAAAGTCCTCAGCCTGAAGTTCTCCAGATTCAGGTCAAAAAACATATTGTCATCCTCCCGGGTTGGATAATAAAATCCGGTCAGATTAAGCATTCGACTTGTAGAAACATTTCCAACATTGATAATCTGTGCATTCAGATAAATTGATTCGTCGGTATTGTTCCAACTGCTGATGATACGGGCATCGCCCAATTTTTCAGCATTCAGATGTAGTCCCGAAAGATGCAGATTAGAAAAGAATGCCGGCTGGTGAACCAGGTTGGCCAATTGCAACTCACCCGAAATAATCCCATCCAGATCAACCCCAAAACCTAATGTGATAAGGTCGAAATGGGAGATATTCCAGTTGCTAAACCTTATGTCGAGGGTATCAGCTTCGTTGACAGGCAACTTACCATCGAGGCTGATAAATTGATGTCCCACATCGAGCCGGAGATTGGACACAGCAGTATATTCTTTGTTGAAAAGTATTTGATTATTCTCGGCCAACTGCCAAACCGAATCATTCACAATCAGATCCGATTGAGTTATCCGTAAGGTACCCCCATAAATGCTATCCGGTAAAAAAATTGCATTGATAACACCTTTATTTCGAGAAGGTTCCAATCTGTCGCTCCAGCGAAGCTTGGATATCAGGCTGTCATTTCTTACCAAAATACTTAAGTGTGGGCTTTGAATTCCGAGCACTGTTGTATCGAATCGGGTAGAATCACGAAAAACAAACTCCGAAAGGCTTAGGTCCAGTGCTGCCTGTTTACGATCGCTGGTGTTCCTGATGTAGATATTTTTCATTTTAAAATCACCAAAAGCGATATAGGGCGACCTGAAAGTAAGATCCAGATCGTTGCGGTTAGTCGTAAACACCCCGCTGGTTGCAGTTCCGGGGGCCAGCGATAATCCAGGGCTAAGCAAACGGGTAAGTGTTTCTGTATCCCAAAAATTGAGACTCATAAAAAAGTCCTGGTCGGGCAGCTCTTTATCATCTTCCATAACGCCCGGAATATGGATATAACGGTTGATATTATTATTAACGGCATCAGGCAAAGTGGCAAAATGTACCTGACCTCCCAGTTCAAATTCAAAAAAGTCGGTAGTCAACTCATACCGCTTTCCGAGCAGTGCTACATCAGATGCTTTTAGTACCAACGAATCCATCTGATAACTTCCTCTGCTATCAATGAATTCGGTATTGCTTACATGCAACAAACCCACCAGCTCGTCTGGCCTAAAACCCGTGAAGTTAGCTCTGACACTCGTTTTGATATGCATGATTGTATCAGTGTTCAACAGGTTCATGCCATACAGATCAGCATGTTCTATTTCGGCCGTAAAATCCATCACCGGTATCTCATGCTCAAGATCAATTTCGCAGTTAAATTCAAGCTTTAATTTTTCGTCATTCACACTCAAAAAACCATTGTAACGCTGTCCGGTCATTTCGCCATTCAGCATGATCTGCCGATAAGGAATACCCAGCAGGTCAAGGCGTAGCAATACACCATCGACGCTTATATTAGCTGTTTCCTTTGCTAAACCGCTTCCTTTTATCCTTGCATTCATCGAAAGGCTGCCAATCTGGTCTGTCTCTAGCAAGCGACCAATAAGCAGTTCGTCTGTTAGCAGATATCCTTCATAATTAATTTCATTGGATTGCTTATCCCTGAACAGACGCAGGTCTGATTGCAGGGAGCCCGCTTCGGTACTAATCCTGGCATTAGCCAAAAAGTCATCCGGCTTACCTTTAAAAGTGCCTCTTACAACAGTGTTGCCGGCTGCTTTCAATTGTTCAGGAATTGTAATACGTGTATTTCCGGGCAGCGAAAAGGCCGCCAGATCATCGGCATTAACCCGCAGCCGGTCAATATCAAGCTCCATATAGCTGTTAAAAAAATCGGGTAAGCCATTGATACTATAATTGCCAACAAAACTGGTGTTGTTACCCACTTGAAAACTAAAGTCGCGTGTAGAAAAATTGGCTACAGTACCGCTGATGTCTCCTGCCAGACTAACATCATTTTTCATATCGAACATCACCGGTGCAAAAAAGCCGATATCAGCCATGTATAACTTTGAAGGCCTGATACTTGCATCAATTTGCACTTTCTCAACAAAATCAAGAAAATCGGCATAAGATTCATAGCTAAACTCCAGATCCAGATTGAGGCTTGTATTTGAAGTGACCAGTTCCATACCGGAAGCTTTCGTTGCCTTAGGCCCCGACACGAAAGTCCCATGCAGGTCCTCCAAGGCAATCCCACTGGTATCTGTGGCTTTAAGCCTTCGAATGTCAGCATAAATACTGTCGCCAATCAGCAAGATATCAGTAGCCGATAGCCTTATGTCTTTGATATATAAATGGCTATAGTCCATTCCTTCGGCTCCGGGGCTGTCTTTGTTCTGATCCCAAAACTGAAACTGTCCCTGGCTGATCTGTATGTGATCAATCCTTAATTGAAAATCGCCCGTTGGCACTTTTACTGCTGTATCTGCTGATTCGCCAGCAAAATAATCCATAAAAAACTGAAGGTTTAAATCTTCCTCATTTTCATATTTAACGAGTGAAGCATAGGGCTTCCCAAGCACAAGCTTGCGTATATGCAGCCCCTTATTCAAATCCTGGGGGATCATACTCACTCTCAGATATGGAGCTGCAAACATCAGGTTCGCCTTTTGGTCGTAAGCCTCAAAACCCTTAATTGTAAGCGAAAGATCGAGGTCAATGAAAAATCCTTTAATCAGGATGCGGGTTTCCAACTGTTCAGACAGATATCCGGAGGCCAGCCGGGCCAGATAATTTTGCACAAAAGGGTCGCGAATAGAAACGTAAATGCTTACCGGCAGTGCCAGCAGCACCATCAGCAGAGCCAGGAAACTATTTCTGATCTTTTTTTTGATAATTTTGTCCCTTAAAATCTGAACATGAACACCTATATCCTCGGTATCGAATCCTCCTGCGATGAAACCTCTGCCGCTGTGCTCAATGGCACCCGATTGTGCTCCAACATCATCGCCAGCCAAAAGGTTCACGAAAAATATGGAGGGGTGGTACCTGAGCTCGCCTCAAGGGCGCATCAGCAAAATATCATCCCGGTAATTGATACTGCCATTAAGGAGGCAAATATAAATAAAAATGAACTGCAAGCAGTGGCTTTTACAAGGGGACCCGGACTGCTTGGTTCGCTTTTGGTTGGCACTTCCTTTGCCAAGGCTTTCTCAATGGCGATGGACATTCCGATGGTAGAAGTGGATCATATGGATGCGCACATCTTAGCTCACTTTATCACTGACGAACAGCATAAAAAGGTTCCGGAATTTCCTTTTCTATGCCTCACTGTTTCCGGAGGCCACACCCAGATTGTGTTGGTGAAAGACTATTTCGACATGAACATCATCGGGCAAACCATTGACGATGCTGCCGGCGAAACCTTTGATAAAGCAGCAAAAATAATGGGACTTCCCTACCCTGGCGGACCGGTTATTGACAAACTGGCAAAACAGGGTGATCCTTTTGCTTTTCAATTTGCCGAGCCCCGGATACCTGAGCTGAATTACAGCTTCAGTGGGTTGAAGACCAGTATTTTATATTTCCTTCGGGATGAACTGAAAAAGGACGAACAATTCATCGAAAAGCACAAAGCCAATTTATGCGCCAGCATACAACATACCATTGTTGCCCTATTGATGAAAAAGCTAATCCTGGCTTCAAAGCAAACTGGTATCCGTCAGGTAGCCATCGCTGGTGGTGTTTCGGCCAATTCGGGCTTGCATCAGGCAATGCAGCAAGCCGCTGCTAAAAATAAGTGGGAAATTTACATCCCCAAACTCAGCTATAGCACGGATAATGCGGCCATGATAGCCGTGGCGGGATACTTCAAATACAAACAAAATCTTTTTGCCGATCATAACATTACACCCTATGCCCGGCAAAGCGTTAAAAAATAACCCAAAACAATGATGCACTGGCCACAGCTTCTTTCGACCCAGCGTTTCTCTTCTTCCTCTGATCAGCAGGACATCCGCTCGGCTTTTCAGCGCGATTACGACCGGATAATCTTTAGCAGTCCTTTTCGCCGTTTGCAAAACAAAACCCAGGTTTTCCCGCTTCCGGGAAGTGTGTTTGTTCATAACCGGCTCACACACAGCCTCGAAGTAGCCAGCGTTGGCAGGTCAATTGCCCGCATCGTATCGCGCGAGCTGATCAAAAAAACACCCGGGCTGGCTCCTACCGCACTCAGCGAAATTGACACCATCGTTTCGTCGGCCTGCCTGGCTCACGACCTAGGTAATCCACCCTTTGGTCATTCCGGCGAAAAAGCCATCAGCAGCTATTTCGAAGAAGGAGCAGGCAAGATGCTGAAAGACCAGATTCCTGCTGACCAATGGTCGGATTTGATCAATTTTGAAGGCAATGCCAATGCCTTTCGCACACTTACCCACCAGTTCAACGGCAGACGGAAAGGCGGCTTCTCGCTCACGTATGCCACACTTGCTTCCCTGGTGAAGTATCCTTATCCCTCTTTTAACAATGGTGATCGTAAAAAGTACGGCATATTCAATTCAGAAATTCCCGGTTTTGAAATAGTGGCTAAAGGCTGTGGCTTGATAAAAAAATCTTCTGCCGAGCTGGTTTACAGCAGACATCCGCTGGTGTATCTGGTGGAAGCTGCCGACGATATCAGCTACCTCATCATGGATATGGAAGATGCACACAAGCTCAGGATTCTTTCGACAGAACAAACTGAATCCATGCTCTCTGCTTTCCACGATCAAGACGATGAAGCATTTGCGAACTATAAAGATCGTATCTATAAGGAAGTTACTGACACCAACGAACGCATTGCCTTTCTGCGTGCAACGGCAATCAACCGATTGGTAAAAGCTGTAAGCAGCCTTTTTGTTACTCACGAAGAGGAAATCCTGGCCGGTGTGTTTAAAGGCAGTCTGGTTGATTACCTCAATGAAGACCTTAAAAACGCAATGGATGCCAGCCGGAAGCTCTCTGTAAAAGCTATTTACAACCATCCTGAGGTAGTGAAAATAGAGCTAACAGGATTTCATGTGCTGGGCACCTTGATGGAGGAGTTTTCGCAAGCCGTACTGGCTCCGGAAACCAATTATCACCGCAAGCTGCAATCCCTTTTGCCAGCGCAATTTACTCCACAAAAAACTGATACCTATACCAAACTACAATCGGTGCTCGATTTTATCTCGGGCATGACCGATCTGTATGCCATGCAGCTTTACAAAGACCTGAGGGGCATCGAAAGCTGATCAGGCCAAACTTTGCTCAAGAACGACTTTCCACTTCAGAAAGCCATCCTGCAAATCGCTATAATCGTGATAGATTCGTTGAAATGGTTCTTCCACCGTATTCAGATATGCTGTTTTCCCCTGCACCTTAATCACATTGAGAATATCATCCAGCTTGCGCATGGCCAGCTTTAGCTCGTCCAGTTGCTTATCACAACTCCAAATATAGGTGGCTTCCTCTGTGTCGAGCGTTTCCCAAATCAGGTGATAGTACTTTGTTCCTTCAACCAGGAAAACAAAAGAAAAAGGTTTCAACACAAACCTGAGCTTCATAATATGATGGGCATGAATGGAAGACAAATACCTGAGGTTGCGATAATGCTTGGTATCAGTGATCTGTAGCAAATCGTCAAACAAATCCGCTTCGGACTGAAAAAAAGCATCAGAATGAAAGCTCTGCTCACCAAAATGTGCAAGCAGCTCGTCCATGGTGAACAAGGACTGGTCAATCTCCAGCATACTCTTTTTCCGTTTGAACCCTGACACAAATTCGAAGCGGACGGTTTCGATCAGGGCTTTGTCGATGCGATCAATTTCGGGAGAGTAAGCATTCAGAATTCTAACCTCATCCCCCTCCAGTTCACAGTTCACCCTGACGTTTATATGCTTAGTCTTGAGCGCGTTGATAAAATAATTCTTCACTGCATCAAACTCCTCGCGCAGCTCATAGTTCTTGATGTTGATATCCAAAGCATCCTTGCTAAACCAAAACTTACGTTTGAAACTAACTGCCCCGAACTGAAAGCGAAGAGTTTTGATTGGTATGCTGAAATGATCCTGAACGGTTCTGGTTTTTTGATTCTGGGCAGTTACCTTTTTCACTTTTATGTCCGGATTGTCCGAAAACCCGATTAACATTCTTGGCAAACGCTCGCCGGAAGCAGATCGGAGCAGGCTACGGGTATTCAGCTTTCGGAAATAAATTCTTTTGATTTGGTCGAGTTGGTTGTAGCACTCTTCAGGGTTTTTCTCCTCTTGCCTGCCTGATGCATCATAGCTGACCACTGAAGCATGAAGGCTATTATTTACCTCGTCATGTTTGGTGACTAAAATTTCCCAAACCGCTTTGGTCTCAAAAAACTTTATGGACGAGGGGATGTCAATATCCCTTAAGGAAAGTCCGGAATTGCCCAGGTAAGCTTTGTCGTGATCAAAAAACAACAAAAGGGTTTTACCGGTCAGTGCGCCATATTCAGCTTTTTCGGACATAATTCACAAGTGAGATTTGTCCAAAATTACTAAAAATCTAAAAAATCCTGATTCTGTAGTGAAGGGAAAAAGAAGAAAATAAAATCTACCTCACCACGCTAACATTCATGGCGGTAGGTCCTTTGGGTCCTTTCCCGATTTCGAAAGTGACCATATTATTTTCCTTGATGGGTTCGTTCAGGTTGCTCACATGCACAAAGACACGCTGGTCGTTATCCAAGTTACGAATAAAACCAAATCCTTTGCTGTCGTCAAAAAAACTTACAACGCCATTCTTCAATGTGTCAACTACCTCATTAGGATCACTTTTGGCAACACTTATTTCAATATCATCCAGGTCAACCTCTTCTTTTTCAGATGGATCGGGTGGACTATCGAGGATATTTCCAAACTCATCAACATAAGCAATCATATCATCAAAACTGTTCTTGTCCTGATCTTTACTTTCGAGGCGGCGTTTTTCTTTGTCTTTACGTTTTTTTTCTTTTTTCTGCCTTACGGCTTTTTTTTGCATGGATTCCTGTGATCTTCCCATAGTTAAATTTTGGTGGTAAAATAAAAAAAATGGCGGTTGATTAGCTGTTCTGGCCGAACAGTAAACCAACCGCCGGAGTTCTTCTTATCGGTTAGTAACGACGACGTGGAGCTTCAGTTCTAGGACGAGCCTCATTTACAACCATTTCACGGTTTTCGAGGGTTGCACCATTGAGTTCCTTGATGGCCTTTTGGGCTTCTTCATCATTGTTCATTTCAACAAAACCAAAGCCTTTTGAACGGCCATTGTATTTGTCGATGATAATTTTTGCAGAGCTTACAGTTCCGTATTCTGCAAAGAAACGTTCTAAATCCTGATCGTTTACATTGTAATCAAGATTTCCTACATAAATGTTCATGTAACTAAAAATTAAATGAGTAAAAAAAATCAACCTTTCGAAACTAATATTACTTCTCAAGGCTTTCAAAAAAATCAGGATTTAAACAGCAGGCGGGTCGTGAAAAATGATCAGTTAGAACAAAAAACAAACGAAATCGCAAACAATCAAATTCTGAAATCGGTGCAAAGATAGCTAATTAATTTAAAATCAAATATTATTTAAGAAAAAACTTCTTCTTACATTATCTTCAGGCAAATACCTAAAACAAGGTATTGAGGGATTTGGATTAATGCTTCACTTTTGCATCATAAATCCAGATCATGCTGAAACGCATCAATACATATGGTTCTCTTGTTCTGATCGTAATACTGGCCGTTGTTTCCAACAGCCAGCTGACTAACCGGCACAACCACATCATAAACGGTGTGATGGTTTCACATGCTCACCCCTACAATCACCACAACAATACGCCTGTTCAGGATCACGAACACCAGCCTGGAGATTTTGCCCTGCTTGCATTTTTTAAGGACTTTCAACATTACATCATTTCCATTACCTCAGTAGCTTTTACTGGATCCATTACTTCAGCAGCTATAAAAATCAGACTGACAGATGTGAATCCACTGCCACAAAACAGCAGTTTATTCTACTTCTGTTTCAGAGGGCCCCCGTTGACCTGAGTTTTTAGGCTATCTTTTTGAATTTCATACTTTTAAAAGCATTTATTATGTCAAGAATTCAGTATTTCATCATACTGTTAGTGGGAGTGCTTGCCCTTCCACTACTGGCCAACGAGCCACCTTTCACACTCAGAGGCATCGTAACCTCGAACAATCAGCCTGTTCCTTTCGCTACGGTAAGTATCGAAGGTACTACAACAGGCACTATTGCTGATGAACACGGTCATTTTATGCTGGAGACCATCAAGCAGGCTCATTACAGTTTAAGAATACAATCGGTAGGCTATAAACCACAGCAGCTGACAATTAACGGCTATCGTAAATATCAGGAAATCAAGGTTGAGCTAACAAAAGATCTGATTGGCCTTCATGAAGTGGTTGTTACGGCTAACCGCCACGAAACAAGTCGACAGCAAGCTCCGGTGATTGTTAATGTGATAGGATTGAAACAGCTCGAAGTTAATAGTGCTGTTTGCATGGCTGATGGATTGAATTTTCAGCCAGGCTTACGAGTTGAGAACAACTGCCAGAACTGTGGTTTTCAGCAGGTTCGCATTAATGGATTGGAAGGCCCCTATTCTCAGATTTTGATCGACAGCCGTGCTATTTTCAGTGCTTTAAGCGGAGTGTATGGCATTGAACAAATACCAGTAGCAATGATTGAGAAGATTGAAGTGGTAAGAGGCGGAGGTTCTGCGCTTTACGGCTCCAATGCCATTGCCGGAACCATTAATGTGATCACACGCGAGCCGGTAAAAAATACCTTCGCAGGCAGCTTCAGTTCGGCACTGATTGATGGAACAGCGGTTGACCGCAACCTTAGCCTGAATGGTTCCTTTGTTTCAGATAACCGAATGGCGGGCATTAATTTATTTGCAGTAAACAGAAAACGCGATCATTATGATGCCAACGGCGACGGGTTTTCGGAGCTGGGCATGATTGAAGCAGACGGCCTTGGTTTTCGTTCCTATTACAAATTTAATTCCTTCAGCAAACTTACTACTACTTATCATTATATCAGCGAGTTTCGCAGAGGCGGAAATAAATTCGACCTGCAACCCCACGAAACCGATATCACCGAGCAAACCGATCATAAAATCAACGGCGGTGAGCTGGCTTTGGATATTTACAGCAAAAACCTCAAAAACAAATATACGCTTTACACTTCACTTCAACATATTGACCGTCAGAGTTATTATGGTGCCGAGCAGGATCCAAACGCTTATGGAAGCACGACAGATTTGGCCAGTGTGAATGGATTCCAATATCATTTGAAAACAGATAGGTTATTGTTTGCCGAAGCAAATATTACCACCGGATTTGAGTTACAGCTCAATACGATGCACGATCGTATGCCCGGCTACGGACGCGATTTGAAACAAGATATCACCATTGCCGGTCTTTTTGCCCAAAGTGAGTGGAAGTTCACAAAAAGCAGCATATTGCTGGGAGCCCGTCTCGACAAGCATAATCTGATTGATCGGTTCATCGTAAGCCCGCGACTTACCTATCTTCGTGATCTGAAACCCGATTTGCAGTGGCGAAGCAGTTTTTCGACTGGATATCGTGCGCCACAGGCTTTTGATGAAGATTTGCATATCCTGGCAGTTAACGGCGGTGTGATGCTGATTCAGCTGGCATCTGATCTTCGGCCAGAATATTCGCTGAGTGTGAGCAGCTCCCTGGATTATTACCTCAAAATTTTCGGAAAGGAAAGCAATCTGATGCTGGAAGGATTTTATACTTCATTGGATGATGTGTTTGTTTTGCAGAGCCTCGAAACCGATGCAAACGGCAACCTGATCGTTGAAAGAAGAAACGGCTCGGGAGCCAGGGTTTACGGTATCAATCTGGAGAACCGAATTGCCTTTGATTCGAGAAATCAACTTCAGTTTGGATTCACCTGGCAGCACAGCAGATATAAGGAAGCCGAAGCCTGGAGCGATGATCCGGAAGCCCCATTGTTGCATTCGCTGCCAAAATCTCCTGATCTGTACGGTTATTTTACCCTCACAACCGCATTAAGTAAAAAATGGTCAAGTGCTTTTACCGGCACATTTACCGGTCCTATGAAAGTTCCTCATTTTGCTGGTTATATTGCACAGGATCGGCTAAAAACAACAAATTCCTTTGCTGATGTAAATTTGAAATTTGCATATAAGATTGCTGTTGGAGAATCATTTGAACTACAACTGGAAGCCGGGGTTCAGAACATTTTCAACAGTTACCAATCAGATTTTGATTATGGTGTAAATCGGGATGCCGGTTATATGTACGGCCCAATGAAACCCCGAACAATTTTTGTAGGACTAAAAGCAGGCAATCTGCTTTAACAACCCGAAATGTGACTTATTGAGTTTGTATTAAAGCCTCTGGGAAGGGGCTTTTTTATTTCCCGCCAAGTCTTCCCTTAAA
>DJWN01000021.1:75720-77254 GCA_002440975.1 Bacteroidales bacterium UBA6229 | reverse complement strand
TTAATTTTGGAATCCTATACTGCTACACAATAGGTTGTATAGTGTAGTTGTGCACCAACAAAAGTAAAAACTGCTGGTGGAACTTGTCCTAGGTAGATTACACCATATTAAATAGGGTAAACAACCGAAAAGTTTGTCAGTGGATAAATCCCTGCTTGATAGCATACCGAATCAATCCGGCTATATTGTTGACTTCGAGCTTTTTCATCAGGTTTGTTCGGTGGGTGTCAACAGTGCGATGGCTTATAAAAAGTTGATCACCGTTCTCTTTGTTAGAAAGGCCATCAGCAATCAACTTCAGAATTTCAATTTCTCTTTCGGTTAACAAAGCTTTTTTCGAGTCGAGTGAATCACTCTGTAAGGTGGATTTATTCTGATTGATCAGATCAAGCGTTAGTTTGCTGGTGAAGTAACTGCCTCCCTGATGTACTTTTTTAACAGCCCAGGACAATTCATCTTTTTCAGAGTTTTTAAATATCAAACCTTTAGCTCCGGCATCAGTCATTTTCTTCACCAGTCCTTTTTCTTCATGCAAGCTGATGATAATCACCTTTAAATCAGGATATTTCTTATGAATATGCTGCATGGCTTCCAAACCATTCATAACCGGCATATCTATATCCATCAGAACAATATCGGGATTGCGAAACTCAAGTATGTGTAACAGCTCCCGCCCATTGGCAGCAATCTGAAGCACTTCAATTGAAGTATCCAGTTCGATCAAGGTTTTGATTCCTTCTGCAACCATCTGATGATCATCTGCAATAATTACTTTTATTTTCTCCATTTCACTGAAAATTTCTCAAATATAATTAGTTTAACGGAACTCTGATTGTTGCCAGTGTTTCGCTAACAGGACTCGGTTCCAGATTAAACTCGCCATGAACTGTTTCGACCCGGGAGGTAATATTCATCAATCCTATACCTTTGGCTTTTAGTTTCTCAAACTGAAATCCCCTGCCATTATCCTCAACAAGTAGAACCAATTGTTTTTTATTGCGTAGCAACTGCACCTGCACTTCCTATGCTCCTGAATGTTTAATGATATTGTTTACCAGTTCCTGAGTAATTCGGTAGAGGCTGATTTCTAAGTTTTCAGCAAATCGTTCCGACAAGCCAAAATGTTCAAAGCGACAAGTAATGTTAGCATGTTGGAATGATTTTTCGAGCATATCCTCAATAGCCGGAACTAGTCCATCTTCCTGCAAAACACGTGGCATCATCTGGTGTGAAATACTTCTCACTTCATGACATGCCTGATCCAAGGTACTGGTAAGTTCTTTTACTTTTGCTCCTACTGAATCATCTTTTTGTACCAGCTTATAGCTGATATTTTCCATGGCTAGCCTGATTCCGGAAAGTGTTTGCCCAATCCCATCGTGCAAATCTTTTGCAATTCGCTTACGTTCAGATTCCTGCGTTTCGACAATAGCTATTAAATGCAACTCTTTTTGTTTAAGCAGCCGCTTGTTAAAGAGTTCATTTTGTCTTGTTTTATTTCTTTTGTACAAATACCAGATGATCATGGCTCCAA
>DJWN01000021.1:0-75683 GCA_002440975.1 Bacteroidales bacterium UBA6229 | reverse complement strand
ATTGTAAAGTGAATCTTTTACAGTTTGAAGTTTCCAACTTGTTTCAAAAGCCTTTTTGTAGTCCTTTTTTTGTTTGTACATTTCTGTCATTCCACCATACAAGAATGCTAACAATTGATTGGCATTGAAACTAATAGCCTTATTTTCAGGCATTTGATAATAAAATGCAGCACTATCGAAAGTACCAGTTCCAATAAAGGTAGCTGCCAGATTGAGCATGGAATAAATAGAACCAATTTCGTCACCTGTTTTTTTATCCAGTTTTAGGGTTTGTCTGAAATAATTTTGAGCCATTGTGGTGTTACCATTCTCGGCATAGATTTCACCCAGATTATTCAGAATGATTGCCTGTGCATCTTCAATTCCTTCTTTCAAAGCATCGGTGTAGGCAAGATTGTAGTAATGTGCCGCATAATCAAATTCACTTTTTGCTTCATAGATTGTTCCAATGTTGTTTAATGTCATAATCCGGCCACGAACCATATTCACTTCCTCACATATAGCATTGGCTTTCAGATAACTATCCAATGCCTGATCGTATTCTTCCGTGGTTTTGTAAATGATACCTATATCATTGTAATTTGTTGCCATGACTTGTTTTGCACCAAGTTTTTCGTTTATTCTGAGTGAGTTAAGATGTGATTCAATGGCCTCTGCAAAAAGTCCTTTGTTCTTCAGAACGACTCTTTTTAAACTAAATCCCTCGACTGAAGCATTTCGCACCGAGCTTCAGTGGCGGCAGAAAGTGATTTTTCGATGAGTTTAAGTGCCCGCTCTGGCTGATTTCTGTAAATGTGCTGTGTTTCATTGATCATCTCAGCAATCTGTGCACTTGTCAGGGTTTGAAATATTCATTAAATTAATTGAGTTCTCAGACTGGCCAAAAAGAAAAAGCGATGCAGATAATGAAAATAGGAGGAAGCTTATCTTGATACATTTCATAAGATTTTGTTAAAGGTTGATTGATCAAAAATAAACGAATTTTTAAAAGAACAAAATTTTGGGACATTCATGTAGTGAAGTGAATCCAAACTTTAAGCATAAGTTACATTTGTAATCAAAGTAACACATGTAATTATAATTGAATGTCTATTAAGTATTATAAATTGATATTCAGTTATTTAAATCCATTAAGTCACAAAGTTAACAAGTAAGTTCAAGGTTAAATAGTTTATTACAACAGTAAAAAAACATCAAAAAATCACAAAAGCAATATATTAAATTGTATATCAATTAATTAAGATGCTTTACTTATATTTTTAGATTAAGATTTATCAGAAGTTTGTTAAGAAACTAGAAAAATGATATAAATAATTTATTATACTGAATTATAGATTTTAACAAGATATAACTAAAGCATACATTCAATTGAAATTGTGATTAAGGAAATGTTACAAGTGTAACTCAACATTAACTTACAAATGTAAATTTAATATAGTTAGCAATGTGAATTATTGTTGTAATTTTGTGAATTGTTGAGGTAATGATTGTTTAATGTTTGTAACACTATGGAAATGCTCAAAGACAGAATTGCGCATATCATGCGGTCAAAAAATCTGACTGCGGCTCAATTTGCAGATCAGTTAGAAGTTCAACGCTCCGGAATTTCTCACCTTCTTTCGGGAAGAAATAAGCCGAGTCTTGATTTTGTTTTGAAATTAAAGGAAACTTTTCCTGAATATAGCCTTGACTGGATTATCTTAGGTAAAGGCCCTGTAACTGTTTCATCATCGCTTTCTGAACCTAAAGACCAATCGCTATTCGATTTCGACCCAAGCCAGGCTAAGGTTCAGCCCGAAGAAAAAGCATCAGAACAAGATAGTTTAAAAATAACTGTTAATCAGTCATTTACAAATAAAAAATCCTCCGCGGAGCTTGAGGAGGATTTGGAAAATAATTTACAAAAGGAAATTGTCCGGATTATTCTGATCTATTCAGATAACACTTTTGAACCGCTTGATCCCATGCAAAAGCGTTAAAATCGTTCGAATTCACTAAAAAAGTAGGAAGATTCCAATAAAGCATTTTCATCGCTGTCCGAGCCATGAACAGCATTAGCTTCTATTGATTTACCATAGATTTTTCGTATCGTTCCTTCTGCTGCATCAGCCGGATTAGTCGCTCCAATATAGTTTCTAAAAGCTTCAACAGCATTTTCTTTTTCGAGCAGTGCTGCTACTATCGGGCCTGAAGTCATAGATGCCACAAGGCTCGTAAAGAATGGTCTTTCGCTGTGAATAGCATAAAATTTTTCGGCTTGTTCTTTACTTAAGCGAGTCATTTTCATGGCTTTAATCTTAAAACCGCCTTCTGAAATTTTTGCTAAAATAGCAGCTGCGTGACCATCTGCAACAGCGGCAGGTTTAACCATAGTGAATGTTAGATTTCCGTTCATTGATCTGTTTTTTTGTGTGCGGCAAAATTAGTCTTTTTAATAAAATTTCAAAACCCGCAAATTTCAAACCTGGAACAAAGTGTTAGCAGTTATACTGCTTAAATTAACTAATCAATCCATCATATTTATGTAGTTTTGTAATTATTTAGCAGATAGTTTATGAACAAAACTCCTTTCTTTGATGCCATCAGGCAAATACTTGCAATTCGTAATAAGCTGGTACTAACAATACATACTAACCCTGATGGAGATGCAGTGGGTTCGGCTTTGGCTCTGGCTGCCTTTTTTAGGCTTCATAAACAAGAAGTTACGATCGTTTCTCCAAATAAATTTCCGGGATTTTTGTCGTGGCTCAATGGCTCTGAACACATACTGATTTTCGATCAACAGGCCAAAGAAGTAAAAGCCAAATTGAAGGAAGCTGATTATGTTTTTAGTCTTGATTATAATGCGTTTTCCCGTTCCGGAACACTTCAGGAAGACTTGCAAAAGCTAAGTTGCCCGTTTGTTTTAATCGACCATCATCGCGAACCAGAAACTGACAGTTTTAAGTTCTTATATTCTGATATTTCTTTTTCTAGCACTGCTGAGATGATTTATGATTTAATTGCCGGTTTTGATGAGCAATATTTTAAAAATCAAGAAATTGCAGAGGCACTTTTTACCGGAATTATGACAGATACAGGCTCATTTAGTCATTCCATTAATCGGTCAGAAACCTTCAGCGCTGTTGCCCGGCTGATTCAATATGGGCTGGATGCAGTACATGTCCATCAACAGATTTATGACACTTTTAGTGAAGCCCGGTTAAGATTATTGGGTTATTCCATCAGCAACCGGATGCAGGTTTTTAACGAGTTTAGCACAGCTATCATCACCCTGAGCAGAGAAGATTTGAATCGCTTTGATTTTCAAATTGGAGATACTGAAGGTGTTGTGAATTATCCTTTGTCGATGCAAAATATCAGGATGTCTGTTCTGATCACGGAAAAATCAGATCAGATCAGGTTTTCCTTTAGATCGAAAGGTAATTTCTCGGTGCATGAACTGGCAAAAAATCATTTCAATGGAGGAGGACATGCCAATGCTGCCGGTGGAAATTCAAAATTGCCATTTAAAGAAGCCATTGACTATTTGATAAAGGTTTTACCTTTTTATAAAAATCAGTTGAACAGTTAGTTACAAATGAAAAGAGTTGGTTATTTTTTCTTTTTGTTTCTCACAATTTCCTTTTTTGGACTTGTTTCTTCATGTACAAACCAGTCAGGCGAGCCATATAGATCAGTATCAGACAAAGATCTTTCAAAATCTCTTGAAAAAGCTAACCGTTATCTTGTTCGCGCAGAAAATGAGCAAATTAATGATTATGTCAGACGTCACAAACTTAAGATGACCGAAACAGGAACGGGTTTACGCTATACTGTGCACATGGAAGGTAATGGACAGCTCATCAAAAAAGGCGAGTTGGTAAAGCTAAAATTTGTTTTGAAATTTTTGACTGGTGATATAGTTTATACCTCTGAAGATAAAGGTGTTAAGACATTTGTGGTGGGGCAGGGTGGTGTGGAATCAGGTTTGGAAGAAGCCATATTATTGTTACGACGAGGAGATAAAGCTACAATTATCTTACCTTCGCATCTTGCTTTTGGCCTGCTTGGTGATGAGGATAAAATTCCACCAAAAACCAGTTTGGTTTACGAAATTGAAATACTTGATTAAAACCTTAAAAATGAAAAGTTTACGTTTGTTTTCAGTTTTGCTGATTGGAGTAGTTTTATTTTTTACTTCATGTGATACAAATAAAGAGCAACCATTCAAAACTACTGAGAGTGGTTTGAAGTATCGTTTTTATGAGGAAAATATAACTGAGGATCAACCGGTAGAGAATGATATTGTGCAGGTGGAGATGAAATATGCCGTGAATGATTCAATAATTTTCGACAGTGAAAAGTTATCGCGTGAGATGCGTTTTCCATTGATGAGACCAGTGTTTCCTGGAGATTTCTATGAGGGAATTGCTCATATGCATCGTGGAGATTCTGCCAGTTTTTTATGCCCGGCCGATCGTGTTTTTCTGGAAATTTTCAGGGTAAGAGAACTGCCTGAATTTGTGAAGGCCGATGCAGAAATGCGTTTTGATATCCGCCTGATTGATTTTATGTCGCCAGTTGAGTACGAAGCTGAACAACATCAAAAGAGAATAGCGCAGATCGAGGAATCGCAGAAATTGTTGGAAGCTTTTATTGAACAGGAAAATATTGAGGTATCTCCCACTGAATCAGGACTGTATTACATTGAAACTGAGCGTGGTAAAGGAGCTAAACCAAAGAATGGGCAGAAAGTAAAGGTACATTATTCCGGACGTTTGACCAATGGCTTACCATTTGATGATTCTTACAGCAAAGGTGAGCCGTTTGAATTCGAGCTGGGTTCCGGCAGGGTGATTAAAGGCTGGGACGAAGGCATTGCTTTGATGCGTGAAGGTGGCAAGGCGATGTTGGTCATCCCTCAGGATTTGGCCTATGGAGAGCGCGAAATGGGTAGGATCCCTGCATTTAGTCCTTTGGTTTTTGAAGTTGAGCTTATAGAAATTATTAATTAAAACCTAACTTATCCTTGTGTCATAAAGGATGCTATATTACTTTAAATCAAAATTTTATGATTAAAATTAAATTAAATGTTTTCTTGATTGTGCTTGGGCTTGTCGGGCTTTTGAGTGCTTGTTCACAATCTCCTTATCCCGGGTTCGACAAATCAGTAAACGGTGTTTATATCAAATATCACGAGAAAAGCGATGCAACGAATACAGCACTTTTAAATGATGTTGTCGAGGTGGAGATGAAGTATTATTTAGAAGATACAGTTCTTTTCGACTCGAAGCTTTTTAATGCGCCTTTGAAATTTCCTATCATCGAACCAACTTTTGAAGGCGATTTGTATGCTGCGCTTACCGAACTTCACGAAGGTGATTCGGCTACCATCGTATTTCCGGCTGATTCCTTCTATATGGTTACTGCCGGTATTTCAACTTTACCTGAATTTGTTACGTCAGGCAGTCCTATGTACTTTGATATCAGATTATTAAATATTCAAACAGAAGCTGAATTGATTGCCGAAGAGCAGGCGTTTTTAAAACAACGAAAGGAAGAAGAACAAACAAAGCTAGAGGTCCTTTTACAATCTTTGGATGGAGATTTTGAAACGATGGAATCCGGATTATATGTGATGGATTTAAAACGAGGAAAAGGCCGAAAACCACAAGCGGGTGATGTTTTAAAAGTGCATTTCACAATTAGCGATATTGATGGAAACCAGCTTTTCACATCACTTGGCCGCGATCCTATGGAGGTTACCTACGGAGAAATCTTTGATACTAAAGGATTTGACGAAGGGATAGGCTATTTACGAAAAGGTGGAAAAAATCGTCTGATTGTTCCTTCTTCACTTGCCTTTGACAGCCTGGGAAGAGGGCAAATGGTTTTGCCGTACACTACCCTGATTTATGAAACAGAGCTTGTTGACATCAAAACGAAAGAACAAGCAGATAAAGAGCGGGAAGCTGCCAGAAAAGCAGAGCAAGCAGCAGCAGATTTGGCCAGGCAAAATGAGTCAAAGAAAATTTCTGCCTACCTCAAACAGCACAATATCAACACCCAACCCAACGAAAGCGGATTGTATTATATTGAAAAAGAGGCGGGTACGGGTGCGCAAGCCGAAAGCGGCAAAACAGTTAAAGTGCACTATACCTTGTATAATATCGAAGGACAGAAATTGCAATCCTCGCTGGATGGAGGACAGGCATTCAGTTTTGAGTTGGGCAAAGGACAGGTGATCCAGGGCTGGGACGAAGGTATTGCCTTGATGAAAGCCGGAGGTAAAGCTACTTTGCTCTTACCCTCTAATCTGGCGTATGGCAGTGTTGCACGGGGTGAGGACATTCCGGCTTATTCGCCCTTAGTTTTTGATGTTGAATTGCTTGAAGTCATTGAATGAGCACTTAACCAATAATAAAAAAACCGCTAATTACAGCGGTTTTTTTATTTCATTACTTTTTCAATTTTCGCACTCATTTCCTGAGGTTTATAGGGTTTGGTAAGAAACTCATTCATGCCGGCTTCCATACAATTTCTTTTGTCGTGTTCCATAGCAAATGCGGTCACAGCAATTATTGGAATTTGCTTTTTTATGCCATTTTTCCTTTCATAGTCGCGGATTGCTAAGGTTGCTTCAATACCATTCATTTCCGGCATTTGAATATCCATCAGAATGAGATCAAACTTGCCTTCGATAAACTTTTGGAAGCCAATTGCACCGTTTTCGGCCAGTTCATACGTATGCCCTAGTCGTTTAAGCACAGCAATGGCAAACTTCTGGTTTAGCTCATTGTCTTCAACAAGGAGGATATGAAGTGTTTGTTTGTTTTCCTCGGTATTCAATTTGTTGTTCTCCAGATTTTATGAAATAAAAAATGAAATCCTTTTTTTGTTTATTGTTTCTAAGTGTGCAAAGGTATTAAAATTCCATTGTAATTCGGATGGGTTGTTATAGAATTTTTATTGGTAATCAATTTGTTCCCGTTTCATGTGTTGAGCAAGTCTGTTTCAAATTAAAATTATTGCAATTTTTTATTGGAATTCTAAATGACTAATCAACTTGTTTTGTTAAGATAAGCTGAAGTTCCTCAAATGAAATTGGTTTTGCAATGTAAGCATCAAATCCTGCCTCTAGAAATCTTTGTTCATCACCAGACATGCCATAAGCAGTTTGCGCCACAAAAGGTATGTTCTGGTACTGAGGATAATTTTCGCGAATATATTGCATTAAGATGATGCCGTCCCAGGGAGCTGGCAGGTTGATATCCATCAAGATCAAATCGAAAATTTCAGCATTACGGATTGATTCTTTAATTAATAAGATAGTTTCTTCACCATTGCCCGCCTGAACTACGCTACCAAATCTTTCTAAAAATTTGGCAATAACAATCCTGTTGGGCAAATCATCCTCAACCAAAAGTATAAATGGGTTTTCTGACTTAAGCAAGCCCGTTTTTGATGTCAGGTTTTGAGCAATGCTGGCTTCACTTGTTACTTGTTTAAAGTTAAAAGGCAAGAGGATAGTGATGGTTGTTCCTTTTACTTTTTCCGATCTTATATCAAATTGACCACCAAGTAGTTCAGTCATACTTTTAACCAAAGGCAAGCCAAGTCCGGCTCCCTGATATTGCCTGGAATAGCCTTGCTTGTCCTGCTTGAAAGGCTCAAAAATGTTGTCAAGAAAAGTCTGATCTATTCCTTGTCCAGTATCTGATAGCACTATCTTAATGAGCTCTTTTTCAGTGTATTTCTCTGCAAAAAGCTTAACATAGCCTTTGTTGGTGTATTTGATACAATTGTCGATTAATTCACTTAGTATTCGTTTTAGAATCTGTATGTCAGTATTAATTTGAATACTTGTTTGGGTGTCATTCAAAAGGATTAAACCTTTATCATTTGCTTTTAAAGTGTATTCTTTTAAAACTTCATCCAACACTTGCTTCAGCGAAAAGTATTGTGGCCTAAGTGCTATGTCGTTTGCTTGTAACCTACTGATATCTATAATATTATTAAGTAGATGCAACAATTTGTCTCCACTTTTTTTTATGCTGCTGGAATACTCGAAGAGCTCCGGTTCGTCCATTTTGGCCAATTCCATACCCAGCAAACTTGAAAAGCCCAGTATTCCATTTAAAGGAGTCCTGATTTCGTGGCTCATATTTGCCATAAAGGCGTTTTTCTGAAAGTTAGCTTCTTCGGCATTTTTTAAAGTATTTTTCAGGATTTTGTCGAGCATTTCAATTTCTTTAATCTCGCTCTCAATGGAAATTTCGCGCGATCTAACTCGTTCATCAATCTGAACTTTAGCGAGTTGAAGTTTTTCCTTTAGGTGATTAATAGATTTGATAATGTTTAAGGTCTTGTTTTTTGCTACTTTCTTCTGCTTGAATAAGTACCATATAATGAAAACGATAAGCACTGCTATCAAGCTTAATAGGAATATTTTCCAATTTATGTATTGCCTATGCTCTGGGAGGTTTTGTTCAGCCTGTAATTTGTCGATTTGATCTGCCAATTCAGTTTTATAGATCTGGTTTATTAAGGCTGCTTCACGAAAGATAGAGTCAGTAATAAGAAAATTTTTATAGCTCTTTTCAGGTGTGTTTGAAACAGTAAACTGTGCATTTTTCTGCAAAATAACGGCATATAATAACTTATCCTGCATGATTTGAGGCAGGGTGAAAAGATGATCGATGAGAAAGCGATCAGAAGTATCAGCAAGCTTGAGATATTCTATTAAATACCAGCTGTTTACCGTTTGAATGAATTCGCTCTCAAGCTTCTTGTTTATCAGCTCTCTGAGAACTGATTTTGATTTTAAATCCTGTTCCAGGAGGCGCATTTCAAGCAGAATAGGTAATTTTAGTACTTGATTTTTAATCCTTTGATTGGCTACATTATAATAGAGTTGTGCCCTGTGTAATTCATCTCTTGATCTGAAATATTTAAGAATTAAAGCATAACCAAATTGCTGATGTTCAGTATTGTTAAGCCTTTCGGCGAGTAAAAGATAATTTTTCAAGCTCTCGAGATCGGTTGTATTTTCTCCAGAAATCAATTTTAATTGTGCAAATACCAGTATGGATTCATCGCTTGCGATATGCTCAAAACGCTTGCTAGTTATTTGAAGCAATTCATTTGCATAATGCATTAATCCCCAATCCATTAAACTTTGTGCGGTTGAAAGTGTTTTGGTCACAAATATCGTATCCGCCAAGAGATTCGTATCGGTGCTCGAATTCGTTAAAAGGATAATATCTCTGGCTAAATTTGTTTTTGGAAATGTTTTTTCATCAGCAAATGAATCACGTACCGTAAACAACAATAGACAGCACAAAAAATACCACGACAGTAGGATAGACGGATGTGTTCTGCTTGTTGTGGTGGATTTCATTGACCTGTCCTCATTTTGTGACAATAAAGATACATTCTTTCTGGTTAAGCCGTAGCTTCTCTACTTCATTTGGGGGTATTTGAAGCTCATCAAATTGTAATATTTCCAGCTTGAAACCAGCTTTTTTTAGGCGCGATGGATAATCTGTGCCATAAATTCTCACATGATCGAATTGGCCAAAGGCAGCCTCACGTCCCTGTGGATCCTGAATGCTAGCATCTTCTTTGGTTGTGTTGAGCAGGGGAGACCAGGGAACCTGCAAAATGGCTTTGCCTCCGTTTTTTAAAATCCTGAAGATGGCCTGCATGGCCGCAAAATCGTCGGGGATGTGTTCCAGCACATGATTGCAAATTACCCAGTCGAAATGCTCGTTTTGGAAAGGCAACGCGAGCAAATCCATTAATTTGACCCCCGGAGGGTAATAGAATC
This sequence comes from Bacteroidales bacterium UBA6229, assembly GCA_002440975.1. Taxonomy (GTDB): domain Bacteria; phylum Bacteroidota; class Bacteroidia; order Bacteroidales; family F082; genus UBA5536. The sequence goes on along the minus strand of DJWN01000021.1, from coordinate 65,872 downwards.
CTTCATAATATTTTACACCTGAAATATATCCATTGGGGCATTTTGCCTTTAAATACCGGCCTAAAGCGGGTTCAGGTGCAATATGAAGGATTTTGTCGGTTGAGGAAATGGGATAAGCATTTTCGAAAATCCAGTGTATTAATCTTTCACGATCATTGGAATGACAGCCCGGACAAATCGTTTTAGGACGCAATCCGGCACCTATTACCTCAAGCTTTTCATTGATTTCAGTGGATGTTCCTCCATCCAAAAAATCCCGATAGCCGGTATTGCAGAATGGACAGTAAAAACGATTGCCTCTATAGGATAATCCTTTCAGAAACAAGTAATTATTTCGTAAAAAAATACCCAGGTTTAACGGTATCAAGTTTTTTACTTGCATATTGGATTTTTTTAGCGGAATAAACCGAGCTTTTCGATATAAACCCTTTCAAATCCAATGATTTTCAATATGTAAACTCCATTATTCAAGTGAGTTATGGGCAAGTGATAGATTTTACTATTTAAATCTTGGTTAGGGTTCCGGAATACTAAATGACCGTTCAGGTCAATAATTTCAAAAGAAAGTGGTGTTTCAACTTTTGTAACCTCAATCCGAATAACTCCCTCTGTCTGTTTATAATTGATGGTATATGGCTTCTCATTTTTGTTGTTAATCTGAGCGATAGATGCATTAATATCCTGACATTCAAAGGCTCCCTGATCATAACCCGTATTATGCGGACGGGGACGCTCCAGCATGTCAAACAAAATCGCAGCGTAGCCAAGATCTGTTGCCCTGTTAATAGCAGGTGATTCAGCTTTCAGATCGAAGTTGTCTTCTGAGAAAGACACAAATTTTACCAGGTCAATGGATTGTGTAAATAAATTGCCGGTCAATTCGTACAGATCAGCTGTCAGACTATGATTAAAGTAAGCATTATTGCCTAACTGATCATAGGCTCCAGGCCTGGTTATCAAATTATTAGCAATAAAATTAAAGGCCGTATTGGAGTTAAAATACCTGATACCCGTAGTTTTGGGATCGATGATGGTGTTGTGAAGAAGGGATAGATTGGAGCTGCTGTTATCAGGAGCTGTTCCGATAAAAATGCCATGTCGTGATTCATCGGGATTTTCTGGTTTAAAGCTTCTACCAGCTCTCACGATGAGGTTGTTATAAATTTTACTGTCGCCATGCCCAAAAAAATCGATGCCATCACCTTTGCCATCAAAGATTTGATTGTTATAGCAATCGCATTCGGAGCCACCACCGATTAAAATACCTGACATTTGATTGAAGCTTTCCTTATTGGAGTCGCGAAAAATCCGGTTATTATAAATCCGGCAATCACCCACGGCACTACTCACCTGCAAACCATCCCAACCAGTATCTTCAATCAGATTATTGTAAATCAAAACATTATGCATGAAGTGAGGCAATACGGTTGTGTCGCAATCCGGCAGGTATTGTCCGGTATATTTTGAACTGCCAACATAAAAACCTTCATCACCGATATGATGCAGATAGCAATCGTGAATTTCGAGGTTGTAAAAGGTGAACTTCTCACGTGTTGCCTCAAAACTACAATCTGGGTCAGTTTTGGCATAAATACCTGCCAGAGCCGTGTGTGAGATTTCAATTCCAGCTAGTTCAATGTTAGTGCTCAGGTCGTCTAAGGTGATACCGGCACCATTCCCAACACGTTGAATTTTAATGCCATAGGTAGATTCAGCGGGCCGACTTCCGATTATTTTTAGGTGTTTACAATTCGAAGTTTTTATCCCGTAGAAATGATCAGTATCAATGATGACATTACCTTGATTAACAATTACAACTGGTTGATTTTCAGTTCCTGAAATATTTCTGAAGAGAAGATAAGTCCGGTAACCGCTTTCGAGGCAGATGGAATCGCCGGGTTGTATATTAGCTCCATCCACAACGGTTTGGCTGCTGCTGATAAGGTGATCGCAATTTTGGGCATAAGCCGAAAAAGTCTGGCTAAACCAAACAATTACAAAGAGGCCGTAAATCAGCAATAGATTTTTCATCACTTTCCACGTTTGGCTCTTTCCCAGTTAACGCTTTGACTTCCTTTGAAATAGCGCTTCATTCCCAGTAACACAGCATAATTCATGATAAAGAAGTAATAAGGTATAAATAGTGCTTTCACTTTTATGGCTTTGTTTTCCATATACCAGCCTAACAAGGCTAAGGTGTAAAACAATAACTGGCCGTAAAACAAAAGTACATAAAAATCAGAGAAATTTCTGAAACCTTCATAGTAAGCAATTAAAGCATTAATAATCAGGATCAAAGGTAATGAAAGCGGGGCAAGTGTCCATCTCAAAACACGATGCGAAATATACTGAAACGACAGCATTCCAAATTTGAAGATATTCAACAATGGGCTTAGCCTGATGATTGACTGGATGCCACCTGCAGCGATTCTGACTTTTCTTTTCAGTTCTTCTTTTACGTTTGCTGAAGCCGTTTCGATGGCATAAGCTTCGGGATCGTATTGAATGGTGTATCCTTTCATGGCAACACGCAATGAGATAATGAAATCGTCGAGTAAGGTGTCTTTTTCAACTTCCTGGAACAATTCTGTTCTGATGGCAAACAATTCACCGGCAGCTCCAACAACGGAATACAATTCTGCATCCCACTTTTTTAAGGTAGATTCGTATTTCCAGTAAATGCCTTCTGTTCCGGCAGCGGTGTCTTTTTCTTTGCTAAAAATTCGTTTTTCGCCCGAAACGCAACCAACTTTGGGATTGCTAAACAGTTTGACAATTCTTCTCACAGACTCTTTGCCTAAGCTTGTGTTGCCATCAGAAAAAATTACGATAGGGGTTTTAACGAATTGCATCCCGCGATTCATTGCACCAATTTTGCCACCCCGGGCGTTTTCATGATACACTTCAACGCCTTTGTCAGCGTATTTTTTAAGTATTTCGGGTGTGCCATCGTCTGAGCCATCTGTAACCCAGAGTTGTTTTATCTTCTCCTGCGGATAGTCCAGTTCAAAACCATTGGCAACTTTTGCATCGGCATAATCTTTCTCATTATAAGCAGCCACAAAAAGTGTTACTTCCGGTTCATATTCCTTATTCACAGTTATTTTCCGCTTGAATAATCGTTTTATTCTTACCAAAAGGTAAAGTATCACGCCATATCCCAGGTAAGTGTAAAAAACCAGGAAAAGTAAAACCCAGAAAACAACTTTTAAGGTTAACATGATTCGTTATGTTTGATGATTTTTAATTTTTTTTGCAGCAAAGTTGAGCGAATCTACCGGAAGAAATTCAAATTCAGCTATTTCTGAAAGTACCGACTTGAGTTTTTCCTCACCGGAATGAACACTTTCCATTACTATTAAGAGCTCTTTGTGTTTTTGAATAAAATCTTTTGCTCCTTTAATAACATGTTCTTCCATTCCTTCCACATCAATTTTCATCAATACTGTATCATCGGCTTGTATTGGGAGGTTATCCTGTAAGAAATCAAGTGTAACAAGTTGTACTTCAGTTATTTCTCCTCTTTCATCTGTGACAGGATCATGGAATTGTACGCTGCGTAGGTGAGACGCTCCGGTATTCACAGGGTCAAAAACAAAACTTGCATTGCGGTTTTTGCTATCCAACCCAAGGTTGTAACTGCTCACTTTTCGTTCTAAATCATTAAGCATGATATTGATTTGCAAGGCTTTGAAATTAGAGGTTGATGGTTCAAAAGCAATCGTTTTCATGCCCTTTTTTGCAAACATTATTGTATAAGTTCCCATATTAGCGCCCACATCAATAAATGTATTATAATGACTGTAATGCTTTAGAAAAAATTGCTTCACGCTCCACTCATAGGCATAGTTACCAAATTGAAAATCAAGCGAGCCTTTCCTGTGCAAAAAGAGCCCCAGCCTGCCTCTGAAAAGTCGTGTTCTGGGATAGGATCTGCCAGTAATTAAATATATAATGGAAGCAAACACCAGTAATATTTGCCCATATTGTAAGTTATCTTTCAGGTAGCGTAAAAATGTAATGATTTTATGCATAATTACTCGTTTGTTACTGAAAATTTTAAACCCTTTCCCATTCTTTGGATTCCGGATTGTATTTTTTTAGAATCCTGGCCGGATTGCCTGCAGCAATAGAATAATCCGGTACATCTTTGGTAACAATGCTTCCGGCAGCTATTACTGCATGTTTGCCAACCGTTATGCCAGCTGTTAATACAGCATTGGCACCAATCCAAACTTCATCTTTTATTGTTATCGGTTTTGTTTCGACTGGCTGAAGGCTCGGAGGCATGTTGATCTCCTGATAACCGTGGTTAAGACCTGAAACGACAATGTTTTGAGCAAACATAACATCATTTCCCACTGTAACAGGGCCGATCAGTACGCAACCAAGGCCAATTCGGGTGCGGTCGCCTATAATCACAGCTCCTACGCCATTATTTACCGTGGCAAAATCTTCAATGGTAGAATGATTTCCTATCGAAAAATGGTTGAACGGAAGCACATCCATTCGGGTTCTTCTTCTGATCAATGCACCTTTTCCTTTATGATGTTTGATGGGATTCAGAAAGAGTTTTACCCATAATCGGGGTCTGGCCTGATTTTTTGGCATGAGCATCCAAAGTGCCAGTTTCTTAAGCTTTGGATTTGATTTTATTTGATCTGTGAATGACATGTCTTTGTTTTTTAATGATGAAAATCATTCAGGAGATTGCAATATCTGAATAATACGCTTGTAAATTTCAGCCACATTGTTTTCCCAGGTATGACTTCTGGCAAAAACACTTCTTGCTTCAGCTTTTTCCGGACTGTTTTCCTTCAGTGCCTTTTCAACTAATTTCAGGTAATCTTCTTTAGTTTCAGCCAGATAAGTGTGATCTTCAAATACTTCCATTGCTTTGGTTCGCGTGGCAACAGTTGGTTTGCCCATGGCGAGGTATTCATCAATTTTTCTGGGATAATTGCCAATGGTAACCTCGTTCAGCTTTTGAGGATTTAAGGCCACATCAAAGCAGTTGAGATAGGAGGGTAGTGTTTCCATGGGCTTGGAACCTAAAAAATGAACATTAGTCATTTGATGCAATTTACTGGCTTTGAAGGCTTCATCCTCCGGGCCAACAAGCACAATTGACCAATCAGGGCGTTGCTCGGCCAGGTATTCCAGAACGCCAATATCCAAACGAAGTGAAAACAAGGCACCGATATAGCCAATGACGGGGCTGGGAACAGGCTGTAAATCAGCAGGTTTTTCTTTCACGAGTTTTTCATCAAACAAGCTGACATCACATCCCTGTCCAACATAATAAGAATGTGGGTTGAATTGGCCAGCATGTTCGGCCAGATAGGTTGAGTTAGCGACTACTAAATCAGCTTTTTTCATCAATGCTGCTTCAATACGAATGCCTTGCTTTTTCCAGAAATCTACAGCAATCAGGTTATCACGCGTATAGTAAATATACAATTCAGGCTTGAGCATTTCCTTTAAGTAGAAGCTTCTGAACATATCGCTGTCGTTGAAAATGAAATAGTTAGAAAAACCAAGAGTGTCAATGGCTTTCTTTATCTCACGTGCAAAACGTTTGTTGTTGATCTTATTAAAAAAGTCGAACAAGCCATCAAACGGAAGCTGGCTGATCGATTCCAGAGTTGTTTTCGGAAAAAGGTTCCACAAATTTTCGCTAACCTTCACCAATTCAGGTTCTTCACCTTTGTTTATCCGAATTCGTTTTTGAATCAGCGGATCATTTTTTTCTCTGATTTTGGTGAGGCGATCCAAGGGGTAATTCACATACAAAACCCTGTTATGACGGGCAATTTCGTGTGCAATATTGATGCAATTGCTTCCTATCCGGCTATCAAGTGCCTGCAGGCCAACGATGATAAAATCACGATTTTGGATCATAATCTTGAGCTTTAATTCGGTTTTACAATCTGTTCGTATAATTTCAGGACGTCTTCTGCCATGGCTTTCCACGAAAAAGCTGCCGATCTCTTAAAACCTTTTTCAATAAGTTCTTTTCTTTTAGCTTCATCCGTGAGGAGCAGTTCAATAGCTTGTGTGATTTCTTCCGGTTTGTAAGGATCAACAAAGTGAGCGGCATCTCCCGCAACTTCGGGCATACTGGAGGTGTTGGAAGTAATAACCGGAACTCCGCATCGCATGGCTTCTAACATTGGAATGCCAAAGCTTTCGCGCAGAGAGGGATACAAAAAGAGACTTGCCTGGCTGTAAATTGCCGGCAGCTCGGTGTTTACGACATATCCGGTGAGGTGGATGTGATTGATGAGCTGTTTATCATTGATCTCAGCCAGCAATTTATCCAAGGCTTCTCTGTCGTAATCGAGCATGACTAGTTTAAGCTGCGTATTGCTTTTCTTCCGGAAATCAGAAAAAGCTTTTAAAACTCCCTTTGTATTTTTCTTTGGATCGGTGTTTCCGAGGAAGAACAAAAATTGGTCAGGTAAATGATATTTTTCCTTGATGCGTCTTAGTTCAATTTGATTGGTAACGGGTTTAAAATGTTCGCTCACACCATTATAAACAGCAACCAGCCGGTCGTCACTTTCCGGAAAACCAAAAAACTCCCTGATTCTGTTTTTTTCGAAATGCGAAACCGTAATGATTTTTTTACTCCTTTTTACTACGCGGGGCACCACAAAACGCCGGTACATATTTCCAAGTTTCTGATACCAGGTGCCACCTTTTTTGAAAATGCTAATGCTTTCGAGGTAAATAATATCATGAAGTGTAATTATTAGCGGCACCGGCGATTTCATTGGGGCAGTGTTGCTTGTGCAATGCAAAAGATCGCAGCCATATTGTTTCGCAGCATCGGGAAGGGATTTCTGCTCCCAAACAGGATAGGCACCACCCTGAAGTGGGATGATATGAAAATTGTCTGATGCAGGAATGCAACTTCCGTCCTCATCAGGTTTCACAAAAATGTAATAAGTATTCTCTTTATCAATTAGTTGTAGGTTTTTGATTAATTCAAGAGCAACCATATCCATGCCGTGCTTTTTTACCCGAAACAAACGTTGACCTTCAATTGCTATTTTCATTTGAATTGATTTTTGCAGCTTACAAATTAACGATCTTTCTTTTTGATTTGAAAGGCGTTGTAAGTATGTTTTGTATGAATAAACTGTTTATTGGCTCCCCTGATGCGAAAAAGTGAAATTATCATGTACGCAAAACCAAGTGGAAGAGCTGTTAAAGCTTTAAGGGTGTTTAAGTTATAAAACTTGCGTGGTGTAGCTAACAACAAAGCCGAAATTATAAAAAATGTAGCCATCAGCCAGCCAATTGAAAGGATTAATGGGTTGACAAAAAGCGAGATAAGGCTGATAAAAACCAATAAACCAAGCAATAGTATTCGTGGAAGCTGGATGTATTGAAAGGCTTTATTGAAATAGTCGATGTTTCCTTTTAAAAACAAAGCAGCAATCGCAGGTCGAAAGTGCCTGCCAAAATAATGAAACTGAGCCGAAAGCCACCTTCTGCGTTGGCGGGTAAAGACCTTCACATTTTGAACCTTTTCGTCCAAAACATAAGCATCATCCAGGTAATGAATGAGGTGATTGTTGTATAATAATCTTAGTTCCAATTCTTTATCAAATCCACCAACAACTTCCACATCTTCCATCAATTGTTTAAAAAAATGATACCTAAAGGCCATTGCCGAACCAATCAAAGCACTGGACAAACCCATTTTGCAGTGCCCTTTCCTGAAAATATTATTGTTGATTTCTTCACTAACAGCATCTAAAATAGCAAAATTTGTGTTCATGTTTTTAGCTACCCGATGTGCCTGTATGGCTTGATACGGGTAGGAGAAGGCATCGTTGAGCTTTGCCAGAAAGTCTTTTTCCATTAAGTTATCGGCATCCAGAATAACAGCAACATCATACTGGTTTTCGGGTAGCGAACGAAGTGCATGATTGAGTGCTCTTGTTTTTGTACTAATTGCAAAGCTTTCGTTGAAAAGGATAATGGGGTATTGGCTTAGTTTTTCAATTGTTTCTGATTTAAATCTATCCGCAATCACTACTACATCATAAAAATCTGTGGGATAGTTTTGCTGTAAGGCATGTTTTACAACTTCAAAGATTACTTCATCCTCCATATATCCCGGGATAAGAACAGCAAAGCGTCTTTTTTTGAAGTCAACCGGTGGATGAGTTTTCAGTGGAAAAACTGAAAACAATGCAAAAATAAACAGATAAAATGCCGATCCTCCAAGGTAAAAGAGCAAAACAATCTGAATGAAGATGCCAAGGTCGTTGAGTAAATTCATAACTGAGGGTTTTCGTGAATTTCGGCATCAAAAAGATGTTTGATATTCCATCCAATAGCTTGATAATAAGCGTAAAACAATTTAGGTTTGCCTTTGAATAAAAATTGAAAAGCATTTTTGGGTATGGCAATAAACAGCTGATACAATATACCAAGAATGAATGTTTTCCCTTTTACGTTTCGGCGCATAAAAACAATGCGGTTTCTGTTCTGGTAATAAATTTTTAATGCACTCAAACGACCAGTGCTTACAGATTCCTTGTGCAAAACATAGCTGTTGTGAACAAACCAAATCTGGTATCCTGCGGCTTTGATGCGTGCACACCAATCGGATTCTTCATAATAGAGAAAGAAGATGTACGACATCAGGCCCACCTTTTTAACCACCTCCATTGGCACCAGCATGGCAGCTCCGTGTGCATAGGCTGTCTCGCGATCTTCATCAAACTGACCCTTATCTTTTTGCCAGTAGCCAATGGCAGTATTTCGCATGGTGATATAGTTAATCGGTGTATAGCCGGCATATTGAATGGTATCCGGTTGATAGTAAAATTTAATCTTCGGGCTTACGGCACCAATATGTGGATTCTTTTCCAGCTTTTCAACCAAAGGTTCCATGAAGTTTGCAGGCACCTCAATGTCGTTATTCAGGAGTAGCACATATTTGCCACGGGCACGCATCAGGCCAAAATTATTTCCGGCTGCAAAACCGTAGTTTATAGGATTTTGGATGAAAATAATGTTTGGATAGCGTTGTTTGATAAGCGTGGCATCATCCTCATGGGAAGCATTATCAATAACGATTACTTCAAAGTTCGGATAGGTAATTTTATTCAGTGATTCCATCAGTGCACAGCTTACTTCGGCCTGGTTATAGTTGACCGTAATAATGGAGACTAATGGAAACTGTTTTGACATGGTAAGTTTATTTATCCTTCTTGTTTACTGTGCCGGTATGCGAATGCGTTGTATGTATAAAGCGGCTTCCGGCTCCTTTCACTTTGAATAAACTAAGTAGCATTAACACAAAACCGGCAGGCAGGGAGAGCAGTGCTTTATAGGTTTTTGTATTGTAAAACCTGCGAGGAACAGAAATCAGTAAAATCACTCCGGTGATGATCAAAAGTGGAAACCAATAGTTAAAATCGAGGACAAACCATTTGCTAATAATTTGTATATCAAAGAAATAAACAATAGCAGAACTAAAGCTTAACAAAAATAAAATTCCACTTAATAAGATGCGGGGCGGTTGAATCATCTGCAAAACCTTATCAAAAAAATCAATATTTCCAGTTTTTAACAAATGGACAAAGCCCGGAACGAAATAATCGCGGAAATGAAGCAACTGAGCTGCTATCCAGCGCCGTCGCTGGTTTACAAAAACTTTGGATTGTGAAGTTTTTTCGTCATAAACATATGCATCTTCAACATATTCAATGGCATATCCATTCTTTAGTAAACGCATTTCCAGTTCTTTATCTTCGCCAACGGAATCAATTTCGGACATAAATGCCTTGTATATCTTGTAGTCGATGGCCATTCCCGAACCAATAAGAGCCGAGGACAAACCTAAAACCCGATGTCCTTTCCTAAAAATGGTGTTGTTGATTTCTTCGCTGATTGCATCCAGAATTGCAAAACTTGTATTGGTGTTTTTTGCAGTTCGATGACCCTGCACTGCCAAAAATCCTCTGTTGAAAGCCTCATTGATTTTATGCAAAACATCTGGAGCCATAATATTGTCCGCGTCCAAAATCATGGCTACATCATAATCATCGCCTATAGATGCCATACATTTATTTAGGGCTTTTGATTTTTTACTTACCTCAAAAACAACAACTTCAACACGAATTGGGAGCTTATGAAGTGCTTCCAGTGTTTCTGGTTTAAACGAGTCAGCTATCACAATTACCTCAAATAAATCTTTTGGATAATGCTGCCTGAGTGCGTCTTTTGCCACATCAACAATTACGATATCTTCCTTATATCCGGGAATCATCACTGCAAACTTGCGCATTTTATCCTGTTTTTTCTTGGGCAGTTTTTTCTTAAAAAGTGAGGCAAACCCGAAGATTGTGAGGTAGAGCACAGCAAATACAAGATAGGCATACACTATCAGTTCCAGCATTATCAGTAGAATTCGAAGGATTGCCATTGGATTATTTATTTTCAGCTTTATGTGTCAGATTCCACCATACTGCCTTGCAAACAGCTTTTGAAAGATTCATCTTTCCTTTGAGCGCATAAAATAGCATTATTTTGGGCATACTAATCAAATTCAGGAATAGCAGACTTAAAAGTTTTATTACTCCTTTGTTGTTCCGACGAGCATACAATATCCTACCGCGGTTGAGGTAAAAGATTTGAAAGGGACTGTCTTTTACTGTTGAGATGGATTCTTTATGTTTTACCAGGGAACGGCCATCAAAATAGAGTTTAAAACCGGCTCGTTCAATGCGTGCCGCCCAGTCGTGTTCTTCGTAATACAGAAAAAATATTTCGTCCATCATACCTGCTTCCTCAATCACTTTGCGTGGCACCAGCATGGCGGCTCCAAAAATAGAGCCTGTTTGAACGGTATGATCGTACTGACCCTTATCCACTTCACCAAAACCTATCGCATGATTGCGTATAGTTATTCGGTTGATCGGAGTGAAGCCTGCATATTGAAATATATTTGGGGTATGAAAATAATGAATCTTTGGGCTTACCATTCCTATTTCCGGGTTTTCTTCGAGAAGCTGAACCAGGGGCTGCAAAAAATCAGCTTCTACTTCTGTATCATTATTGATAAAAAGCAGGTATTTGCCTTTGGCTTGTTTTACTGCCACATTATTGCCCCCGGCAAAACCAAGATTTTCTTTTGTTTTGATAAGTTTAATTTCCGGGAAGATTTCTTTTATCTGATCGGGATTATCATTTGGTGAGGCATTATCAACCACCCACACTTCATAATTTGGATAAGTGCATGATTCTAAAGATTTTAAAAATTCCAGGGTAACACCACTTTGGTTGTAGTTTACGGTTATAATTGAAACTAATGGCCATTTATTGGCTTGCGGTGTACTTTGTTCCATAGGACTGGCTTAATATAAACATCGAAAATAGCTTAAAAAACCTTAAGTTTCAAAACATTTCAGGTTTTATTATCCAACGACCAGGGCGATTTTCCCTGACCAAGTAGATAAGTATATTCTCTTTCTAATTGTCTGCTCATAAAAATCATCGCCCAGCTGATATAGATCAAGATACCTGTGGGCATCTGGCCCAAAACTCCATTACCGTAACTAGCCCCCATGATGCCTGTAAATCCGGCCATGAGGGCACTCATTATGCCCCTGATTTCTTGTTCTTTGAGCTTAAACATAATAAGGTAAGAACCCTTGATCAGAATAAATGTTAGAATTGAAAGATGAAGGATCAAACCAATGATGCCCTGCTCTGCCCAGATTTGCACATACCAGCTATCTGTAGCAATTTGTGCCAGAAAGCCCTGAGGCGAAAATCGTTTACCCCAGTCGCCGGCACTTCCAATGCCCCCGCCAAATGGTCGTGTAGAAAGATATCCCGACAGAATTTTCCTGTTTTCGATCCTAACGAGATAGGATTCATCTTCTTCGGGCCTGAAGGCCGTTCGCATACGTCTGATCTGTGAGTTGCTCTGTCCAATATAGGTGTAAGCAAAAAATACGTAAACAAGTGCCAGTATGAAACCTCCAATGAATAATACCCTAAAGTTTTTCCTGTGCACAATATAAGTAATGCCTGCCACCATCGGTACTATCATAGCACCGCGTGTACCAGAAATCATCATTCCCCACAAGCCCATAACCCCCATAATCAAAAAGAAAATTTTATTATGAAGTCCTTTGATATTTAATGCAACCAGAAATCCAACAATGCCTGCTGCTCCCTGTGCAGCACCAAACTGACCTGCATCACTAAAGAAGGAGAACACTCGAAGCTCTCCAAAAAGGATATGTGTGACACCGCCCACTGTATCAAGCCAGAATTGTTCGGCACTGTCGGGTCCGATATATAATTGTTGCAAACCTTTGAGTGTGCCCAATATCGAGAAAATACCCCACAAGTACAAAAACATATATAAGAACCTTAATCTGTTGAAAATCATGAAGCTTAGTGGAACCAATAATAACATATACAAACTAATCCCACGCATGGCATAAAACCAGGCAGTACGGCTAAGTGCCTCAGGGTTGAATAGCTGCAAGAATGAGTACGCAAACCAAATAACGGCCAGATAGGTAAGGTCTCTGTTGGCATTTTGCCATTTGATTCCATCATTAAAATACCTAAAAAAAACAGCGACATAAGTCAACACAAGAAACCCGTCAACGGAAAGACCAAAAGGGATATTTCGAATATAGCGGGTTAGTCCAATTGCAATAAACCCCAGTATAATAATCGTATAAATTCCTATCCTGGGATTGCTGAAAAATCTGTTAAAATAAATGATTACAGGAAATAGCGCAACCAATGCTGCTGCAATCAGGATGCCTCCTTTAGCAATAATTATTCCCAGGATAATGGTAACAAGAAACAAGGCAGCCAACACCAGTGGATGCTGCAGTTTATCTGAACCTATTTTATCCTTTAGAAAAGAAAACATCATTGCATAAAATTACTAAAATTAAAATTTCCTTTGTGGCAAATACATATTCAAAAGCTTATACGTTTCGGTATAGCCGACCTTAAAAATATCTAAAAGCTTGATATTTATCGATTTACTTAAATAATGAAAACCAACAGCAATTCCGATCAGCGTAAAAAGAATGGTAACGATTGCAACAAATTCCAGTGTTTTTACAATAGTCAAACCATGAGCCAGATCATAAGCACTGTCCGGAAATACGCCTGATAGAACCAAAACGAAAAAGGAGAAACCCAGCATCAGTGTTGGCAAGCTAAAAACAACCAGTAAATCTCCAATGATATTGGCTGCTGTCATATACAACACTTTAATAAAATTACTCTTGGGCTGGTTTACGCTATCCAGTGCCACGCCAATAAAACGGTCAATCGGAAGTATTAATCCGTACACACAAAATATCCTGAAGATATTGGCTGTCACCAAATAATCGCTTCCTCCCAGGATAAAGACAATTTCTTCGGCAAAAATAAAACTGAACAACATCATCGGAATCATCAGGAAGGTCGTTCCGCCTGCATTAGCATAAAAAATTCTTTTCACTTCGGATGTATTGTTTTCCAGGCTGGCTTTTGACATGCCTGGAAAAGCTGTAGCTGCAAAACTCCTTAGCGGAATTTCGATGATCTCGGTTAATTTAAGTGGAATACTATATAAAGCAACACCTAATGGGCCTAAAAAAGGACTTAAGCCTATAATAAAGGTGTCGGAACTTTTTAACAGGTTGCTTCCTATCAGTGTGCCGGTGGTGTATTTTCCAAAGTTCAAAATGATCTTTACAGCAGCCATTTTGGTTTTGAAAATATAACGAATTCCATCCCAGTTTAAGCTGCTTGCTAATAATGAGCTGAGCATGTTGGCTATCAGATAGGCAAATAATATGATTGTGATATCATATTTCAGGAAGAAATTAACAGCTAAAAAAATCATGAAAGTGCCAACATTAACAAGCCTTAGCCAGAGCATCTTGTCAAATCTGAGCTGTGCCTGCAACACAGATTGTGCATTATTGAAAGGAAGGCTTAAAAACGCCAATAGGGGATACCATTTAAAAAACATATCAAAACCTGAATTCCGTATTGATTCGCTCTCAAAATTATAGATGATAAATAAAATCGACGCCAGTAAAATAGTGGAAATGAGGTTGATGGTGTTATTTGCCCCCATTAGCTTCATGGCTTCACCATGTTTGGCACCCGACAGAAACCGGATAATAGCTGTACGAGTAATTCCAAATCGAAGCATGTCGATAAAATTTGAAGCCGTAATAAAAAGCACCCACTCACCAAAAGTTTCCTGAGGCACCATACGAACCAACATGATAAAGCTAAGGAAAGCAAAGATGGCTACCAGACCATTATTGGCCAGTGACAGGAAGTTATTGCTGGTGATGATCTGCCTGAATCTGTTCATGGCTCAGGTTAATTTTCTTTTACCTGAACTCTGATTCTGGCCAGATATGAGATAGCATGAAGCAATTTTGCTTTGAAGGGTGAAGTCTTTTTAACTTTTATACCTGAAATTATCTCCTCTATGGCATAGTCTTCGGCTTCATTTAATACAATTTGTGGTTCTTCGCGCAATACTTGCTTTAGGATGTTTAAGGCACTTTCGTCTGCTTTGTTCCATTTACTACTCGACTTAAGCATCATCAGCGAGGCATCCACCTCATGCATCAGTTCAAGTGGGTAATCGTGATAAATGATGGATGGAATCTCGAGAAAGATATAGTCATAAACGTAATTTTCTTTTCTGAGTATGTGATTGCGAATCAAATCTTTAACAGTTGAAGCCTTGGCAAAGTCCTCCGCAATTTCGTAAGGATAAGTGAGGTTGAAATCCTGTTGATCCGATTCATAATCAAGTGTATTGTTATAGTTCAAAACCATAACTTTTTCGCCATAGGTTCTGAGTTTGTTGGCTAGTTTTTGCGCAATAAATGTTTTTCCGGTTTGTTCCTGTGTGCTAAAGAATAGTATGAAATATGGTTTTTGTGCCGGAAATACAGCATTATGAGTTAGTTGCAGCTTTAGGTTTTGAAGTATCATCTCAATAAGCCGGTTACTGATCACTGCCCGATTTTTCATTTCGATGTTAGACCCAAGATAAGGATAGGCACCAGCAATCTTGAGGTTGATCTGTTTTGAGACACGTTCTGGATTTCGGAGCGACTGATCGAAATATTCCAAAACCAGGATAATAAATGCCACGAGCAAAAATCCAATGATAGCAGCCGCAGGAACCAAAAACCGTGCTTTGGAGGCCCGCGCATTCAATGGAAAATAGGGTGGGTCAACGATACGGATATTTGTAGCCATTTGCAGGTTTTGCTGACGCATTTTGGCCAGATTAAGGCTGCGCAGCAATTCGAGATAGGATTGCTCGGCAACCGTAATTTCGCGTTCAATACGCTTGAGCATGGCTCCCAATGGGGCAAAGCGCTGATACGTTCTTACGAAATCCATCTTTCTTCTAGACAGCACTACCAAGCTGGCTTTAGCCTCCTCATAGGTAAGTGCATTACTGAGCCACTCATCCAATAAAGCCGATATCGGAACGCCTTGTGTTGAATGGCTATACAAATAAAGTTGATCTACATAGAGTTTAATTTCATCTCTTAGTTGATCTGCCTGGAGGCGTAATCGGGCAATCTCATTTCCAATACGCTGATCGTAATCTTCGGCCAGCTCGTTGATCAGAATCTTCTCAGAAATATCTGCAAATTGCTTTCTTTTCTGATTGATCATATCACTTTTCAGATAGATACTGTCTCGCCTGGTGAGTTTTGTCTCCAATTCGCGCAGTGCAGCGGAAGCCTGAGCCATACGTACCTGTTCATTTTGGTAATACAGGTCGAGGTCTTCTTTTTGAGCAGCGATGTATTTCGTTTGCTCGGCATAATTGATGATGTTATTCTTTTTGTTAAATTTTAGCAATCTGTCTTCCGCTGCCTGAAGTTGCAGATCAGCCGAATCAACTTGTTTTTTAAAATAACCTACAACCAGATCGGTTTGGTTCTCTTTTAGAAGTTTGTAATTTTTTACAAAAACTTGGGCGATGATTTTCAGGGTTTGCTGGCAAATTCCTGGATCGTCAGAAGTATATATTAATCGCACAAGGTCACTGTTGTTTATCCTGTATATTTGAAGTTTCTTGATGGAAGTGATACTATAGTGCGGACTTTGGCCGTAATGCAGCAAACCATAAATGAAATTGGTATCACTCGAATTATAGTGATTTGTGAAATTCTGAATGGTTTTATAAAAGTCGTCTTCACGAACACCTCGTGGTATAATGGGGTCTTTTTCAATTGTAAAAGCTTCAGATTCAGCTAACAAATTCAGATTGAACTGATCATAAGCAGGTTCTTGTCTTGTGTCAATCGCAGGCATGTTGACAACATCATTAAGCATTTCATCTTCATCGTAGAGGCTGACAACTTTTTCTGAATACCCAAAGTTGTTGCTTTGATTTGTGCCATCTGATGCAATCACAATTCGTTGTCCTACTTTAAGCTGGCCTTCAAACTGGTTAAGTTCGCGAAGTTTGGTAAGGCTAATTCCGTATTTCCTGGAAATTGAAAGCAGCGTTTCGCCTGCCTGAACAACATGCGTTTTTTTATTGCTCTCGGAGGCCGGACTGTCGGCATATTGGGCTGTATTTTTCGATACACCAGTCTGAGGCTCATAATCTGCTGAATTGCTATTTCCGTTTCCGTTTGTGAGCTCAACTAAGGCACGATTTCTTTTCTTGTTAATCTCTTTTTCGAGGCTTTTGATTTCCTTTTCCAGATTCTTGATCTGTTCTTCTTTTTCGCGTTCTATTCCTGCCTTACCATTTTTCACAACCATATCCTTCACTCTTTTGGGAACCATCTGGTGAAGCTTCTGAAAATTTTCCTGTGAGATATATTGTGCGTTGTAAGTTTCTAACGAAAGGTTTTGGGCTAGCAGCATAATGGCAGATTCAACAATGGTTTGCCGCGAATTGATCAGGTTTATCAGGTTATCAAATTGTGCTGAGGTATTAAAAAAGTCGGTAGGCCGTTGGGCAGTTGATTCAATAGAGTAACCGGTTGTGATACCTGTATACATAATGGCTTCCGATTCGTAAACTTTACTTTGATTACGCGTAAAATAATAGACAACAACTGCCAGGAGCAGCGGTATTGCAATCAGAAGCAATATATTTTTTCGAAATACGCGTATAAATTGGGCTAGATCCATTGTTAGGTTATCTTAGTACATTTATCAAGTTAAAGTTGATTCCAGTAAGGATTTCAAGAAGTTGATAATTCTTGCTAAATTCGGCAATAGCTTGTTGATATTCAACAGCACCGCGTGTTTGAATTTCTTTTAGCCTCGTGTATTCTGCAATTCCTATTTCACCATTTAAAAATTGATTTTGAGCCATTTGCATCTGAATCATGGTAAACTTTTGATAATCGTTATAAATTCTGATGTAATTTTGCCATTGTATCATCATATTGTAAGTTTCAATCACTTCACTTTCAATATATTTTTTGTTTATTTCGCGCTGCACCAGGGATAACTCAATCCATTTTTTCTGTTTGTTTATTCTGTTTTTACGGTCAACAAGTGTCGCAAAAGGGAAGCGTATGTAAAAACCCACCGCAAAATTATCCCTGAATGATTCGCTCAAATAGTAACGATCAAGTCGTGTAAGCTCGTCGCGATCTCTAAAATTCCATTTCCCCCAGTTCCAGTCCAAATTAAAGCTAAAGTGTTCCAGCCAGAATCTTTCCTGAGATTTTTGTTCATAATAATAAAAATCGGCTTTGAGTTCTTCATACCTGACAGAAGGAGCATTGGCAACAGCAGAATCAAGCAGGACGCGCAATGTGGGTAATCGTTTTGTAATATCGTCGGTAAGCGGATTAAACAGCTTAGAGGCATCATCGGCTCTGATTTGAGCTTCGAGACGCGGCACTGCCGTAAGCAATAAGCATATCACAAAAACGATATGCACAAAATTTCTATGCCGTAGAGGTTGTTTCAATTGCTGAATTTTTATTGCATCTGCAAAGAATCTTGCAAGATAGAAAAGAATTACTTTGATATTTAATTTGTGGGTCATAGAGTTATCAAGGAGTTTTTAACAATTTCCTGACATATTATTAAACATTTTCTTTTTGAAAAAGTGCTGGTATAGTCTTTAAAATCAATTTAATATCTCCCCAAAATGAATAATTTCTGGCATATTGATTGTCCAGGGCTTTTCTTTCTTCTTCTGACATGGTTCCTTTCTTACCTCTTTTTTCCACCTGCCAGAGCCCGGTAATGCCTGCCGGCCCCATAAATCTTTCGCTCCAGTCATCTGATGTTAACATTTCGGCTTCGTATAACGGAAGTGGCCGGTTGCCAACAATTGACATATCTCCTTTAAAAACATTCACCAATTGGGGTAACTCATCAATACTGGTGTTTCGAATGAATTTTCCCACGCGCGTCACACGCGGATCATCCTTAATCTTGATAAAAGTGCTGTCAGCTTTTTGCTTTTTCTTTTCAAAATACCAATACTCACATACTTTTTTCCCTTCCGAATAAAGTACCTCTGAACAGTATTCTCCCTCGGGCAGAGAAGCACAACGCGGACACACATCATTCGCTGTTTCTGCTTTCTTTTCAACGTCATACTGGTTCAGATGTTTCAAATCTTTGAGTGCTGCATCTGCACCAACACGCATCGAACGAAGTTTATAGAAGTCAAAAATCCGATAACCTGTACCCACGCGCTTACTGGTGTAAAAAACCTTTCCTTTCGATTCCAGTCTGATGGCAATCATCACAAGGATAAGCAAAGGGGAGAGGATTAGCAGAGCCATAAAAGATACTACGATATCAAAAAGCCTTTTGTTCCAGGGTATTTTGTATTCGCGACTACCTTTTGTATCTTCAGATGCAGCACTGTAATAGTCAAAGTATTTTCTGAGATAATAAATCCTGTGGTAGAGTTTTTCGGCATCCAGTTTTCCTTCGTAAAAGTCGTTTACGACTGTTTTGAATGCTTTTGCGCTGTTTTTGTCGTCTTTTTCAGGCGAAACCAGGATAAATGGAGTTTTTTCATGAATTTGTTTGGCCTGACGCATTTCAGCGATATCGATTCCATTCATTCCGGGCAAATAGGTCTCACAAATGATAGCCTGGATTGATTTATCATCTTTTAATAAACTCATGGCTTTGAGGCCGTTTTCAACAACTGTAAGATCAAACCACTCAGGTCGGGAATTAAGTTCCTGAATAAAATCGGGATATCCACCGATATACAGCACCTTATATTGATGAAGACTGGTTTCGGCCATGGCAGAATAAAGTTAGGTTATTTGCGGGCGAGCAGAAGTTCGATCCGAACGGATAGCTCCTCCGGATTAAATGGTTTAACCATATAATCGTTAGCTCCTAATTTGAGGCATTTAACTTTTTCCTGTGAGCTCTCAATGCCCGACAACATGATGAGTGGAACGTCTTTAAAAAAACCACTCGAACGGATATTCTTGATAAATTCATATCCATCGAGGTTAGGCATTTGAATATCAGCAACAATGAGGTCGGGCATATTGCCGTCTTCCATCCATTTGATACCCTCCATACCGTCATTTTTAGTGATGACGTCATAGCTTTTACTCAGGAAGTTTTCGAGGAGCATCCTGATGCTAAGTTCATCATCCATAACTAAAATTTTCTTTTTCATGTAGTTAAGTTAAATCAGAAGTTGGTTTATATGCTCAGGTTGACTTTTCATTTTCGTTCTATATGTAGCAAAATTAGGGAATTAACTGTGAATACCTACATAAAAATGCTAAGTTATTTACAGATATTCGTTAATAACTTTATTTAATGCTAAGTAAAGTTATTTTAAATTATTGGCTAACAGGATTGTACAAATAAATTCTAGTGGAAACTCTACTGTTTGATTTTACTTAACTGATCCTCAAATAATTTGATTTCGTCCCTTAATTTAGCTGCTTCAATAAAATCCAGTTCTTTAACAGCTGCATCCATAGCCTTTTTAGCATTCTGAATGGCTTTTTTTAGCTCGGCCTCAGACCAGTATGCCATAACTGGATCGGCAACAATAGCAGGTTCTGCAGCTGCAAAAGGATAAACAGAATCATGATCCGGTCTGTGTTTTTGCCCCAAGACGTTTTGCATTGATTTGATGATACTGCGGGGAGTAATATTGTGTTTTTCGTTGTAGGTCAACTGTTTAGATCGTCTTCTGTTGGTTTCGTCTATGGTTCGCTGCATCGAACCGGTGATGTGGTCGGCATACATGATTACTTTTGAGTTCACATTACGGGCAGCACGTCCGGCTGTTTGGGTCAGAGATCGTTCCGATCTTAAAAAACCTTCCTTGTCGGCATCCAAAATGGCGACCAGGCTCACTTCAGGTAAATCCAAACCTTCTCGTAGCAGATTCACTCCAACCAAAACATCAAAGGTTCCATTGCGCAGCCCGAGCATTATTTCAACACGTTCGAGGGTGTCAATATCCGAATGAATATACCGGGAGTTCACGTTTAGTTTGTTCAGGTATTTCGTAAGTTCTTCGGCCATACGTTTGGTAAGCGTTGTGACTAAAACACGTTGTTTTTGTTCAACGACTGCTGAAATTTCATCCAGCAAATCATCAATCTGATTGATACTCGGACGCACCTCAATGATAGGATCCAAAAGCCCGGTGGGTCTGATCAGTTGCTCCACAAAAACACCTTGTGATTGTTGTAATTCATAATCACCAGGAGTGGCACTCACATAGATCACCTGTTGGGTGATGGCCTCAAATTCATCAAATTTTAAGGGGCGGTTGTCCAGGGCCGAAGGCAGCCGAAAGCCGTATTCCACAAGCGTTTGCTTTCGTGAGCGGTCGCCGCCATACATAGCACGCAGCTGAGGAATGGTAACATGGCTTTCGTCGATAATGGTGATGAAATCGTCAGGAAAATAATCCAATAAACAGAAAGGTCGCGAGCCGGGTTTTCTGCCATCAAAATAGCGCGAATAATTCTCAATGCCGCTGCAATAGCCAAGTTCACGCATCATTTCGATGTCGTATGTCACACGATCTTCCAGTCGTTTAGCTTCTTCAAATTTTCCAATTTCCTTGTAATATGCCACCTGGCTAAACATATCGTCCTGAATGGCGTGCACGGCCTCCTTCATTTTGTCCTGAGAAGTAACAAAAATATTGGCCGGAAAAATTGTGATTTCGTTTAGTGTCTCAATTCGTTTTCCACTCTCCGCTTCAATGGTTTCGAGCCTATCTACCTCATCTCCCCAGAAAATAATCCTGAAAGCGGTGTCGCTGTATGCCGGATAAACGTCCAGCGTATCGCCTTTTACCCTGAATTTACCACGGCTTAACTCAAGATCTGTCCTGCTGTACAATGCATTAACCAAGGCCTGTAAGATAAGATTACGACTTACTTGCTGACTTTTTTCCAGATAAATTACATTACTATTAAAATCATCCGGATTGCCAATGCCATAAATACATGAAACAGAAGATACTACGATTACATCTCTTCGTCCAGACAATAGGGCAGAGGTTGTGCTTAAACGAAGTTTTTCAATTTCATCATTGATCGAAAGGTCCTTTTCGATGTAAGTATTTGTGGTGGGTATAAAAGCTTCAGGTTGATAGTAGTCGTAGTACGAAACAAAATACTCCACAGCATTTTCAGGAAAAAACTGCTTAAACTCGCCATATAACTGCGCTGCCAGGGTTTTATTGTGGCTCAACACCAAAGCCGGCCTGTTAACCTCTTGCAAAACATTAGCAACAGTAAAGGTTTTTCCAGAACCCGTCACACCAAGCAATGTTTGAAACGAATCTCCCCGTTTCAGTCCTTCTACAAGTTGCCTGATAGCCTCAGGCTGATCTCCGGTAGGTTTAAAATCTGATGATAGTTTAAAATCCAAAATTTAATTTTTAGCTAAACTAAAGTTTTTTTGATGAAAATAACGCTCGTTAAATCTGGTTTTATCCAATAAAACTTTTCGAGAAAATTGTTACATCAGGAAGATTTATTTCCAGATTTAAATAATATCTCTTTCTCTTTGTTAGTGAGGCTTTTATAACCGTTTTTGGCTATTTTGTCCAATATTTGATCAATTAGTTGCTGTTCTTCGTTGCGATAGCGGTTGTATTCATCATCTGTCATCGTTCTGGCCGACTTTTTATGGCCCGGCTTCACTTGCATCCTGTCCGAGTAAAAACGATTAAAAAAGCTATAGATGTCAGTTCCGTTTTTGTACCAATAAATATATAAGAAGCCCCACATAGCACCGCCAAGATGGGCAATATGACCTCCGGGATTATTACCCTGGATGCTAAAAAAATCCAATACGACAAAAACGATGGCCAGGTATTTTAGCTTAACTGGCCCGATGAGTGCCAGATTCACAGTGTATTGCGGTACATAGGTAGCTGCGGCAACCAGAATAGCTAACACAGAGGCCGAGGCTCCTAAGGCAACAGAAACTTGCGCAACACCATAAAATACAGGAAAAATATTATAAGCCAGGACGTAAAAAAATGCACCGGTGAGGCCTCCAAAGATGTAGGTACTAAGCAGTTTGCGTGAAGAAAGGTATTGCAAAAATATCTGGCCACCAAAAAACAAAACAAGCATATTGAAGAAAAGATGAAAGAAACCCTCATGAAGGAACATATAAGTAAATATAGTCCAGGGTTTTATAAGAAGATGTTTCAAATCAGCAGGTATGGCAAGCAAGCGGGTTAAAGGAGACAGAAAGGCAGTATCAGTTTTTACCTGAAAAAGCCAATACAAAAGGTTTACTACATATACAAGCAGGAACACTGCGGTGTTGATCAAAATCAATCTGGGCAATATTCTCCGCTGCCTAAAAAACTTTTTTACCGACAAAAAAACCGAATCAGATGGGTATGAGTTCATAATATTATCGAAATTCACCTTTCTTTTTCCAATACATAATTAAAAGATAACCAAATAACATGCCTCCCAAATGCGCAAAATGAGCAATATTACTGCCAGGTCTGTTCATCACACCTTCAAAAAGCTCGAAGGCACCATATATAATAACAAAATATTTTGCTTTTATGGGTATGGCAAAATACAAATATATAACCGCATTCGGAAACATCATTCCAAAAGCAAGTAAAATTCCAAATACAGCTCCGGAAGCTCCCACCACTACATGCTGATTAAGGTAAAATTCCTTGTAGTCAGTCATGAAGCTGATAGCTGTTTGCATGGCCTGGGCGTTTTCAGGGTTGGCATATAAAATTCTCAGGCTTTGTTCAAATCCTTGAAATTGCTGCCAGATAGCACCTGAAAACTCATTAAGCCTAAAGGTGTGTTCGGAGGTAAACTGTCCTAATGCCGCTAAGTCTCTGGTTTCAATAAAATTATTCATTTCGCTGATCACAGGACTTATTTGAAAACTGATCCAAATCAAATAAACGATACCCGCACCAATTCCGGTTACCATATAATAAATCAAAAAACGCCTTGGCCCCCATACATTTTCAAGAGTGTTACCAAACATCCAGAGGGCGAACATATTAAACAAAATATGGGCAAATCCTCCGTGCATGAACATATAAGTAACAAACTGGTAAGGTTTAAAATCTGAGGCAGTAAGGTAATGAAGCCCAAGTATTTTGGTCAGATCAACATGAAAGACATCTCCAAAACTTATGGTTGCAAGAAAGAACAATCCATTGATAATCAGCAGGTTTTTTACCACAGTTGGCAAAACTTTAAATCCTGTCGGTTGAAATTGCGTCATAGTGTCTGTTTGAAAAGTTGTTGAAGTTGATCAAGTGGCAAAGTAACAATAATTTTGTGCCCGTCCGGACTCACTTCCGGAACCTGACAGGCAAATAATTGATCGATTAGTGACGTCATTTCCTGTTCACTTAATGACTGACCATATTTTACAGCTGTTTGCGATGCCATGGTGCGGGCAATATTGAGTTTTTTTTGAAGTTGTAAGTCAAGCGCATTGCGTTTGTATTGTTCAATCATCAGTTCAATTAACTCTTGTATATCTTTATCTTTCAATCCATCAGGTGTTCCATTCACAACAAAGGTATTGCTGCTTATCGGATTGATTTGATAGCCGAGAATCGCTAATTCCTGGATGATTTCCAATAAAACAGCTGCATCCTCACTGTTGAGCCTGATCTGTTGTGGAAAGAGTTCCTGTTGTGAGCCCTGCATACCTCTTTCAAGTTGTTTGAGGTATTTTTCATAAAGAATACGACTGTGAGCCAGGTGCTGATCAATAACCATCAAACCGCTCCGTATGGCAGTTATAATATAGCTTTTGCGCAATTGGAGAAAGCGATTACTACTGGAAAAATCATCGTCTTCGGTTTGTTTAATTATAGAGGTTTGACTATCAGGTTGATTGTTAAAAATCTGATCCTCAGGTTGTTCATCTCCGTAAAGTATCCGCCAATTTTCATTGCCTTGATCAGCACGAGCAGTTCCTGGTTTAAAGCTGTGTGAATCAGTTTGGTGAAAGGGATTAAAACTATGATCTACCGAAATGGAAGGAGGATTCACCGGACGATTTGCCCTGCTGATCTCACCAAAATCAATTTTAGTTTCATTTGGCTCATCAAAGTCAATCAGGGGTGCCAGGTTGTGTTGTCCGATTGTTTTTTTTACGGCCGCGTGCAAAATGGCATAAATGAGCTTGGTATCCTGAAAATTCACCTCTGTTTTAGTAGGGTGAATATTGATATCTATTTCGGAAGGATCTACTTGGATATTAATAAAATAAGTAGGAAAACTGTCTTTTGGCAGTAGCTCTTGAAATGCATTTTCGATGGCATGATGCAGGTAGGGATGCCGGATATATCTTTCGTTTACAAAGAAATACTGTTCGCCACGTGTCTTTTTGGCATAAACCGCCTTGCCAATAAATCCCTTGATGTTAACAGTATCTGCTTGTTGCGACACAGGCAGCAGCCTTTCGTTGTAAGCATTACCAAATAAACCTACGATGCGTTGTTTCAGATTGCCGGCATTGAGATGAAAAATTTGTTTGTCGTTACTGACCAGACTAAAAGATACTTCAGGATGCATCAGGCTTACGCGATGAAACTCTTCCACAATGTGCCTCATTTCAGCGGGATTGGATTTCAGGAAGTTGCGTCGGGCAGGGACATTAAAAAACAAATTCTTAACTGCAATCTGAGTGCCATCTTTCATGGCAACTGGTGTTTGACTTTTAACAACAGAACCTTCAATATTTATTTGAGTTCCAAGCTCATCTTCATTACGCTTCGATTTCAATTCAACCTGAGCAATGGCAGCAATGCTTGCCAGTGCTTCTCCGCGAAAACCCATGGTACGAATTGCAAACAAGTCATCGGCTTTCTGTATCTTGGAAGTGGCATGACGTTCAAAACTCATGCGTGCATCTGTTTCGGACATTCCGCATCCGTTATCAATTACCTGTATCAGGGTTTTTCCGGCATCTTTAACAATCAGTTCGATCTGAGTGGCACCAGCATCCAAAGCATTCTCAAGCAGCTCCTTAACAGCCGATGCAGGTCGTTGGATTACTTCGCCGGCAGCAATTTGATTGGCAACGGAATCGGGTAGAAGTTTTATGATATCTGTCAGCATTCCAGCAGTTTAGATCGTCAGTCCGAAAGCACGGATAAGGTTATCAATAAAATCGGTAAAGAAGATAACATAAATGCCCAGCAGCACAACAGAACCATAAATGATGAAACTTGTTCGTTTGTACTTATCTTCAAAGCTGGCCGGATTTTGTTTACGCCACCTGGCTGACATACGCATTCTCCTAGCTTCCTGTTCAGTAAGCTTGGCTTCCAGGCCCATCTCTGCTTTGCGCCGTTCAAGAGCTTCTTTGTCCGGATTGTAATGACGCGGACGATAGGAAAATCTTCTGGGTTTATTGGTTCTGAATAAGATAAATCTCATGATAGCACTATTTCATTGCTGATTCAACAGACAAAAGTATCCATAATTTTCGGGAATATGAGACAGTTGCCTTCCTTTTTGTACTTTTGAGCTATCAAAAATAACGCTAAAAAATAACGCATTCATGAAGGTTGATCAGCTTGATAAGCTTATTGTTGTGGGTGACCGTGTGTTGATTAAACCCAAATCTTCACCAGACAAAACAAGAACCGGCTTGTTTTTACCGCCCGGATATGCATCCAAGGAAGATATTCAAACTGGTTATGTGGTAAAATGCGGGCCTGGTTATCCGATTCCGGTTCCACAGGATGTTGATACCGAGCCCTGGAAGCAACAAAATGGCGAACAAACACGCTATCTTCCTTTGCAAGCCCAAGTGGGTGATCAAGCAATTTTTTTGCAGAAAGGAGCGATAGAAGTACATTTTAATGGTGAAAAATATTTTATCGTTCCTCATCATGCCATCCTTTTATTGGAACGTGAAGATTTTCAATGATATGGCTGCGAAAAAAGTATTTTCCAAAATTCGTATGAGTTATTTTTTTCTCCTGTTTATTACGGTGGGGTGTCAGTTAAATACACCTAAGAATAAGCATAGTGTCACTAATAATTTGATGCGACATGCCCAAATGATTAAAGCTGAGCAAGTTGAAACCGGAATATTGTTAGAGATACACTCTCCCTATGCAAAAGAAGTTGCCAGTTATTTATTGCAGGATTCTAATTTAGAGATTCCTGATGAATATGCCGGAATACAAAGAATTATAACACCTGTTAATCGTTTAATTGCACTCTCTTCGACACAATGGGCACCACTTTTGGAGATTGGGAAACACCAAATTGTTTTAGGAATTTCTGAGGCTGGTTTTGTGCATGATAGTATGATGAAAGAAATGCTGGCAAAGGGATATGTTGTGGATGTTATGAAAAATGGCCAACTGGATTTTGAAAAAACAGTTAGTCTGCAGCCAGATTTGATTTTGTATTCACCAGGACCGGAAGGCAGTCAGGATCAATTGAAACGAACAGGTATTCAGCTTTTTATGTGGCCAGATTATTTCGAAGAAAGTCCTTTGGGCCGGGCCGAATGGCTAAGGGTGATCGGATGGCTCACAGGCGAGGAGGAAACTACAGAAGCCTGGTTTAATCACATTGAGAATGAATACTTTGAGCTGAAATCTTTAATCAAGGATACAGTACCAAGAGTTACGATCATGTCAGATAAGGCCTTCAATGAGCAATGGTATGTTCCGGGAGGGAAAAGCTATCTGGCAACGATTTTTAAGGATGCCGGAGCTGATTATATTTGGAAGGAGAACAGTGCTACCGGAAGTATTGTCTTGGATATAGAAACCATTATTTCGCAAGCCTCAGAGGCTGATTTCTGGCGGATTGCCCATTTCACGGAAGCATCTTATTCTTATGAAGATTTGAAGAAGGAAAATGAGATTTACGCAGGATTCAAACCCTTCCAAAACAGAAAGATCATCTTTTGTAACACCTATAAAACAGCTTATTTTGAAACAAGTCAGTTTCAACCTCAGGTGGTTTTAGCCGATTTTATTGCTATTTTACATCCGAATTTATTACCTGATCACAAACCGGTTTATCATCATTTATTAAAACAAGAAACCCATGTCGAATAAGCGATTAGTTATTATTTTTCTGCTGATCGGCCTTGGGATTGTCCTTTTGATGATGGCTAACATACTTTGGGGATCGGTATTGATTGAACCACAGAAAGTTATACAGATATTATTTTTTAGTGACAAAAGTTTTGTGGGCGAATCCCTAATAATATGGGATTACCGGATTCCGCAAATGTTAGTGGCAGTTTTTGCCGGTGCAGGTCTTGCCGTAGCGGGCTTATTGTTGCAAACCTTATTTAGAAATCCGCTTGCTGATCCTTCCATTTTGGGTATCAGCAGCGGTGCCAGCCTGGGCGTGGCTTTGCTGTTGTTTTTGAGCGGGCGTTATGCCGGTTCGCTAATCTCATCATTGGGCTGGATAGGAAATTTAGGTATTAGTTTGGCAGCCATGGCAGGTGCAGTGGCAGTTTTGTTCTTTTTAATGGCTGCCAGCTCCAGAGTAAATCATATCGTTAGTCTGTTGATTATTGGAATAATGATTGCTTATCTTGCAGGATCCATAACAGGTTTATTGCGTTTCTATAGCCGTAAAGAGGATATTCAGGCATTTGTTATTTGGGGAATGGGAACGTTTTCAGGTGTTAGCAGGGCACAAATTCCTTATTTTGTAACGGCCATTTCTATTGGATTGATTTTCAGTGTATTTATGTCTAAATCATTGAATTTGTTATTGTTAGGAGAAAGGTATGCTGAGAACCTGGGTTTAAATACTCATTTGATTACCCGACTAGTCATTTTGCTTGCAGGATACCTCACTGCCGTGATCACAGCTTATGCCGGGCCTATCGCATTTATTGGTCTGGCAGTTCCTCATATTGCACGTAACTTATTCAAAACCAGTAATCATTTAGTACTGATTCCGGCCTCCATAGGAACAGGAATCATTCTGGCACTTGTATGCAATTTAATCGCGCGACTGCCCGGAATTGAAGGAAGCTTACCCATAAATGCAGTTACTTCCCTTATTGGTGCACCATTTGTAATTGCTGTCATGCTGCGTCAACACAGATCCAATTCATTAGTATCATGACAGAAATGTTAAAATTGCATCAATTGGAAATCGGTTATAAGGCTCAGGGTAAGCACAAAGAGGTCGTTGTTTTAACTCCTCCTATCGAAGCCGTTGTAAATAAAGGAGAAATGGTAGCACTGAGCGGCCCTAACGGAGCCGGAAAGTCAACCTTATTCAGAACCATTGCCGGAATGCAGCCTGCCCTGAATGGCCGCATCGAAATTGCAGGCAAAGCCTTGAAATCTTTGAATTTACATCAGTTATCCAAACTCTTAAGCATTGTTTTTACTGATCGAATATCGGAAGCATATCTAACTGTTTTCGACCTTGTGGCTACCGGTCGTTATCCTTATATCAACCAGTGGATGAAGATGAACCAAGCTGACAAACGAATCATAACTGAAAGCATGGAAATGGCTGGTATAGAACATTTTGCATCCAGATTGTTTAGAAGTTTGAGTGATGGTGAAAAGCAGAAGGTTTTGATTGCTAAGGCTTTGGCACAAGATACCCCATTAATCTTATTTGATGAGCCGGCAGCGTTTTTAGATTATCCGAGCAAGTTGAATTTGTTGAAACTTTTAAAGAAATTATGCGCTGATACTCAAAAGACAATACTTTTGAGCTCACATGATTTGGATATGATTTTGAAGCACGTTGACACACTTTGGTTGATGGCTCCCAATTTACCACTCATATCCGGAACACCAAAGCAAATGATCGAAAACAAAACTATTGATCGTTATTTTGGACTGGCTTATGAAGGATAAAACTGATAATGACAATAACTAATGTTTAGAATTCTACATAACTTATTCAAAATGAAAATAATATCATTAAAAAATCTGATAATTATACTTATGATGACTGCCTGTAATTCCTCTAAGATACAAGTAGATTTGATCGTTCATAACGCGACAATTTATACCGTTGATTCTGCTTTTTCGACGCAGCAGGCCTTTGCTGTTACTGATGGAAAGTTTGTTGCTGTTGGTAGCTCGGCAGAAATTTTACATACCTATGCTTCAGAAAAAATTATAAATGCTGAAGGCAAGGCTATTTTTCCAGGATTTATTGACGGCCATTGTCACTTTATGGGTTATGGTGAAAATTTGATCAGGTATGCCGAACTAGCCGGAAGTCAATCACTTGAGGACGTGATAGAAAGGCTGGAATTGCATGAAGTATCAAATACGTCCGATTGGCTTTTGGGAAGGGGCTGGGATCAGAATCTTTGGCCCGAAAAGCAATTTCCGGATAATGCATTGCTCGAGAAGCACTTTCCTGGGAAAAAGGTATTTCTGATAAGAATTGATGGCCATGCCGCTCTGACCAGTAAAGCAGCCCTCGAAGCAGCTGGAATTGATGAAAAAACTGTTGTTGAAGGTGGTGAGGTGCAATTGCGTAAAGATGGTACACCAAGTGGTATTCTTATTGATAATGCGGAAGAACCCGTGAAAAAATTAATCCCAACATTGACCAAACAAGAACAAATCAAAGCTTTGTGGGCTGCACAGGATTCCTGCTTCAGCAAAGGTTTGTCAGGTGTTGTTGATGCAGGTTTGCCCCTTTCGAAGATCAAGTTGATTGATAACCTGCAGAAGGAGGGAAGCTTAAAAATGAAAATCAATGCCATGCTTGATCCTGACAGCCTTACCCTGGACTATTTTATGCCTAAAGGACCTCAATTTGGTGAGAGGCTTTCCATTACTGCTGTTAAGCTGTATGCCGATGGTGCCTTGGGATCGAGAGGAGCCTGGCTGATTGAACCCTACAACGATGCATCAAACAGCTATGGAATCAAGCTTTTTGCCGACGAGTTTTACGAAGATATTTGCAGACGTGCATTTGAAAACGGTTTTCAGGTGAATACTCATGCCATTGGTGATGCTGCAAATCGTTATGTTTTAAACCTTTATAGTAAGTTTTTACCGGAACAAAATGACCGCAGATGGCGCATCGAACATGCTCAAATTGTACATCCTGATGATTTTAAGATGTTTGGTAAATTTAAAATCATTCCTTCTATTCAGAGCACACACGCAACTTCTGATATGCTTTGGGTACCTGATCGCATTGGAAATGAGCGGATAAAGGGAGCTTATGCCCAGCAAACACTTTTAAATGAAAATGGATGGCTGATCAATGGAACTGACTTTCCGATTGAGGATATTGACCCTTTAAAAACCTTCTATTCAGCTGTATTCAGAAAAAGCAGCCAGGGTATTCCTGCCGGAGGTTTTCATATGGAGAACGCCCTGAATCGCGAGGACGCTTTGCGTTCCATTACCATTTGGGCTGCCAAAGGAATTTTTGAGGAAAATAGCAAGGGCAGCATAGAAACCGGTAAAGCAGCTGATTTCGTTGTTTTGGATACGGATATCATGAAAGCAGATGAAAATCAAATACTTGAAACAAAGGTGATTACCCTTTGTGTTTCTGGTGAACTGGTCTATGAAAAATAAAAAGAGGTCACCTAAGATTAGACGACCTCTCCATCATGAAAAAACCAATTGAATCCGGTCTTATTGGCCGGATTTATTGGTTAGCCAGGAAATTATGCTTTCATCGTAAGGATCGGTGCGAGGTTTGACCACCTTTACCAGTTTTCCGTTTTCATCGATCAGATATTTTTGAAAATTCCAACCGACACTTGAATCTTCAAAACCATTTTTTTCTTTACTGGTCAACCATTCGTAAAGCGGATGGATATCATCACCTTTAACAGAAATTTTCGACATCATTGGAAAGCTCACACCATAGTTTAGGGTGCAAAATTCTTTGATCTCTGCCTCGTTTCCCGGCTCCTGATTCATGAAATTATTGGCCGGAAATCCAATGATTACAAAGCTTTCAGAACCATATTCCTGATAAAGCTTTTCAAGTTTTTCGTACTGTGGTGTCAGGCCACACTTGCTTGCAGTGTTTACCACCATTACTTTTTTGTCTTTTAGACTGGACAAAGGAAATTCGTTTCCATCAATGTCTTTTACCACAAAATCGTAAAAACTACTTTGTGCCATCAGACCTGAAGATGTTAAGAGTGTTATAATCAATAAGATAATTGTTTTCATATTTAGGTTATTAGTAAGATGTAAACAAGTTTTATGACGGATTGTTTTTACCAAAGGATCAAAATTTTAAACCTTGAGACCACTCCGAAAAGGGCAAATTGAATTTTCGGAGTGGACTCAACAACGATTACAAAGGGAATTCTACAGCAGCTTTTTGTAATTTCGCATCAAAATTGCAGCATGGCCTTGCCACGTCTAAATCCTGACGAAAAACGTACTTTTTATTTACACACCACCTATGCAACCATCGAAGGGTTTGTATTGGGAATTTTAGCACTCAACGAGTTTGTATTTCTAAAAAGCATGCAAGGCAGCAATTACCAGATGAGCCTGCTCTTTCAGTTTAGTATGGCTGTTTTCATCTTGCTTTTCATCATGAACGAATGGCTTAAACGAGTAAGTAATCGTGCTGTTCTTTTGCGTAAGACTGCATTGATAACCCGTGTGCCACTACTCGCACTTGCGTTTTTTCCATCAGAAGCGTCTGCCTATATAAATTCTTCGATCTATCACCTTGTTTTTCTTGGAATTTTCCTGATCTATTATCTTGGTGCACTGGTGATTAACCCAACAATTAATTTTTTATTAAAGAATAATTATGATCACCAGCATTTTGGAAAATTATACAGCTATGCTACCTCTGTGAATAAAATTGTGATGTTACTTGTCACTTTTGTTTATGGGGTTTTGCTCGATCAGAATTATTATATTTTCAAGTGGAGTCTCCCTTTGGCAGGGCTGTTGAGTATGATTGGATTATGGCTGCTTTCATTGATACGTATTGAAGAGCGAATCGTGCTTTACAGGCAAAATTTTTGGGTTTCCGTCAAAGCCTCTGCAAGGGATATGATTCAGATATTGAAAACCAACAGACCTTATCGTCATTTTGAAATTGGTTTTATGTTTTACGGTTTTTCGTTTATGGTATCTGTAACGGTGATTGCGATTTTCTTTTATGAAGGACTAGATTTGAATTACAGCAGTATGGCTTTTTATAAAAACGCATATAATGTATTGGCTATCCTATTATTGCCATATTTTGGAGGATTGCTCGGAAACCTTGATCCACGTAAGTTTTCGGTGTTGACCTACAGCTCTATTTTTCTTTACATTTTCTTTTTAATGCTAACAGTTTGGATTCCAGCCTATACTGAAATAGCAGGTATCAAGTTGTATTATGTTCTCATTTGCTATATACTCGCACATGGGGTTTTTGCTGCAACAATGGTGTTGTTATGGAACATTGGTTCGGCTTATTTTTGCAAAGCAGAAGAAGCGGGTACTTATCAATCAGTTCATTTGTTTTTAACCGGATTCAGAGCACTTTTTGCACCCACCATTGGCGTGTTTTTTTACGAAAAATTTGGCTTGATCACTACTTTTACCGTAGCATTAGTTTCGTTGGCAATAGCCATAGGAGTCAATGTTTGGTCTTACAAAAATGAAAAGAAAATACCGGTAGTTTGATTTGCTTAATTAAGCTTTTGCAGATCAAATTCAGTGAAATCAAAGTCAGGGTTATCCAGAAATATTTCGATGCCGGAAACATGTCCTTTTCGGTCCATCTCAAAAGTCACATAGCCTTTTGGCAAAGAAGGGAAGGCCTCGAATTCTATCTGGAAGGTGTCATAATGCCAGTGTTTTAAGATTGCAAAAAATTGAGGACTTCTGGCAAACTGAAGTTCCAGTTGATTGTTATTCAACGTTACACTTATGGTGTCGTATATTTTTCCTCCAAATATTCCTGCATAGTGATCGAGTGGGAGGGAAGGCTTGGTATTCAGAACACGTTTAGCCTCTTCAGCCTGAAGTTGTTCCTTTTTTCTTTCCTCATTCTTTTGGATCATTTGCAGTAATTCATCGTTCCAGTTGCGCTTCTTTTCAACATTTAAAAGTTCATCGAGCGTGTGATAATAAAGCGGATAATACAAAGTGGAGAGGGCGTTGGTCATGATTACCACTCCCACATTAGCTTCCGGAACAAAAAACGTTTGGCTGATCATCCCGTCATAACCGCCGTTGTGTCCTATCACTTTAAATCCATTGTAATCCATTAAAGACCAGCCTAAACCATAACTTTTGAAGTTTGTTTCGGGGAACATGGCCATTGATCCGGGCGAAACATCAAGAATTGTCCTGGGCGACCAGAGATCGAATAATTGACGTTTGCTCACCAAAGTATCCTGACCGAAAACACCTTTTGACAGATTCATTTGCAGCCAGTTAGCCATATCATTGGCACTTGAAATGAGTGAGCCGGCCGGCCCCATATTGTCCCAGTCAAGCCAGGGAATTTGTCTGGGTTCACCGTTAACATAGGTGTGAGGTTGCGCAATATTATCAAGATTGTGCAGGCCAGAAACATGCAGGGTCGAACGCTTCATATTCAGTGCATTAAGGATACGATTCTGAATAAAATCATCCCAACTTGTACCAGTAAGGGCCGGAATTAGTTCACCGGCAGTGATGAACATAAGGTTTGAATAACCAAAATGTTCTCTGAAGCCATAAACTGGCTTTAAATACTGGATTTTTTGAATGATTTCTTCTCTTGAATAAGTGCTTCCATACCAGATCAGATCGCCCGAAAAAGTTTTGAGTCCGCTTCGGTGACTTAAAAGGTCTTCCACTGTCATTTCTGCAGTAACATAGGGATTATACATTTTGAACCAGGGCAAAATTTCGACCACTTTTTGGTTCCAACTAATCTTTCTTTCGTCTGCAAGCATGGCCAGTGCTGTGCTTGTAAAAGATTTGGTGTTACTAGCCAAGGCAAAAAGTGTATTGGCGTCAACTGCCTGACGGGTTGTGATATCAGTTACACCGTAACCTTTTGATAACCAGACTGAATCATCGCTAACAATGGCAATAGCCATACCGGGAACATTCCAATCGATCAGTGCTTTTTGGTAAATGGAGTCCAGTTTTTGAATGCTGTGATCGCTCACTTGTGCCTTATTAAAAAGAAACAGGAGCGAAAAAGTAAAGGTTAACAGTGTTTTTAAGCTTTTCATTTTATTCAATATTAAATTTTTCATGCTGAATGATATCAGCAATTTTGGGTAATAAACTTGCGGAGGAGCCTCTGAGTGAGAGGTCAACGATTGATTGGGTGTAATGAGTTTTATCTGTATTAATTTCAATTACATAAGCACCATTACGAGCTGCAACTAAAGGTAATTGATTGGCGGGTGCTACCTCGCCGGATGCACCAATCAAAAGTATTAAATCACAATTCTCCACTTCGTTAAGTGATTCATTTGTTGCCTGTTCGGGAATTCGTTCGCCAAAAAAGATAAAGTCAGGTTTCAGTTTTCCATTACAATTTGTGCAAATTGGAGCTTTTGCATTAAAAACCCATTTTTTCACTTCAAATTCCTGTCGGCAATCCAAACAAATCAAGCGTTGTGCATTACCGTGGTATTCAATAACTTTTGTGCATCCTGCTTGCTGATGGAGGTTGTCAATATTCTGTGTAATCACATTTTTAAGGATGCCTGATTTCTCCCAGGCTGCCAGGGTTTCATGTGCAGGATTCGGGTATTTATCACTTAAAAAATCGTAGAAAATGGCTTTGACTGCCTGCCAGGATTGCTCGTAATTACTCAAAAAATATCTGATATCCAGCACAATGGGATCGTAAGTATTCCAAATTCCTCCTTCGCCTCGAAAAGGTGGAATGCCACTCTCCGCAGAAATACCGGCACCTGTGAAAGCAATGGCATGGTTTGCCTCGATTATTTTGTGTGCAGCTTCAGCAATAAAAGGATTTGAGGCTTTCATCAATAGGGGATCTTTTGTTCGCTTGCGATCCACTTTTCGAACACCTTTACGGCTTGTGGCCTCATTAACTGAACACTGCCTATGTCGCGCTTTTCAGGCTTCAAAGGCACCTGATTGTAAATATAGGAATCATCAAATCCGGCATTTGCAGCATCTTCTCTGGTTGCAGCAAAATAGAGTTTTTTTACTCTTGACCAATAAATAGCTCCCAAACACATGGGGCAAGGCTCACAGCTGGCATATACTTCACAATCTTCTAATTGATAGGTGTTCAGGTTTTTACAAGCATTGCGAATGGCTACAACTTCGGCATGGGCTGTGGGATCATTCGTTGATGTTACCTCGTTTGAGCCTTTTCCAACCACTTCACCATTTTTTACAATCACCGCTCCAAAAGGCCCGCCTTTTCCACTTTTTAAATTGGAAGCAGCCAAATCTATGGCCATCTGCATAAATTTATTCCGATTCATTGATTCGTTTGGCATGAAAAAAAATTTGTGTAAAATTACGAAAAGCAGGTGATTTAAAAATCACAAGGTTAAGCGAAAATATCGGGTTTGCCCTTTCCCCCAATTACCACATAAACTTGGTTGATTGACATAATTGTTTAATAAACTGACAAATTCATCGCGCATGATTGCATACGCCCCGAGACTTTTTAAATGCTGTGTTTCCTGCTGGGCGTCTATGAGTTTAAAATTATTTCGATTCAGAAATTCGATTAAATGATAAAAGGCAAGTTTAGAAGCATTTGAAACCTTATGAAACATGGATTCACCAAAAAAAACCTGCCCGATAGCCAAGCCATAAAGCCCGCCAACAAGTTTTTCATCCATGAAAATCTCGAATGAATGTGCAAATCCCGTTTTATGAAGTGCTACAAATCCATCGGTCAGATCAGCCGTAATCCAGGTTCCTCGTTCACCTTTCCGAAGGTTGAAAGCACAATTGATCATAACATTTTCAAAACAAGTATCTATTCTGAGGCTGTAATTAGCTTCACGTACAAGTTTTCTTAGACTTTTCGATGCTTTAAAATCTTGTGGTTTGAGTACCATTCTTGGATCTGGCGACCACCACATCACCGGCTCACTTTCTACATTCCAGGGAAAGATTCCTTTGGAGTAGGCCAGAAGCAAGTTTCCCGGACTAACAGTACCACCGATTGCCAGCAGTCCGGCGTCATTGGCCTGGTCAACCGGAGGGAAATCAAGATCGAAGCTTAAGCGCATTTAATAAGTTCTGTATAATCAACGTTTTAGATAATATCAGTTTAACTAATTGTTTATCCTGAAGTTGATTCTGATTATGCATTGGGATCAAAGGTATTTAATGCTTCCCCAATCATCGTCACTACTTGATTGATTTCTTCAGAAGTGATTGTCAAAGGCGGAGCGATCCTGAAGGCGTGGGCATGAAAAAGAAATTGATCGACAATCAAATGATGTTTCTGCAAATGTTTCAAAAACCTTCCGATCGGGATATTCGGCTGAAGCTCAACTCCAAGCATCAGGCCTTTTCGTCGAATTGTTTTGATATAAGGATGATCCTGAATAGCTTTCTCAAAAATTTTTCCTTTGGCATCGGCTTGTTCGATGAGTTTTTCGTTCAATAACACTTCGAGTGATGCCAACGCCGCTGCACAACTTACAGGATGTCCACCAAAGGTTGTGATATGGCCTAATTCGGGTTTAAAAGTAAGGGCTTTCATCATAATCCGGGAAGCAGCAAATGCACCCAATGGCATTCCGCCTCCCATTGCTTTTGCCATGCAAAGGATATCGGGAGTAACATTGAGTTGCTGAAAAGCAAACAAACTTCCGGTGCGACCAAAGCCCATCTGGATTTCGTCGAATATCAGCAATGTTCCTGTTAGGTCGCAACGGTTTCGGAGTGCCTGTAAAAATCCTTTTTCTGGTAAAATAATGCCTGCTTCTGCCTGGATGGGTTCGATCAAAACACAGGCTGTTTTCTGTGTGATACGATTGAGTTGTTCAAAACTATTGAAATCGAGCTGTTTTACGGCGGGCAAAAGCGGTCTGAAAGCACCTTTAAGTCCTTCGTGTCCGAGCATTGACAAGGCACCGGCAGTGCCACCATGATAGGCATTATTAAAGCTGATCATTTCGGCTCTGCCGGTAATACGTTTGGCAAGTTTTAATGCTCCTTCGATGGCTTCGCTCCCTGAGTTTACAAAGAAAATACTCTGTAGTCCTTCGGGTAATAGTTCGGCAAGTTTCTGAGCCAGTTTAATTTGCGGCGACTGCACAAACTTTCCATAAACCATGGTGTGCATATACTGATCAAGCTGATGTTTTATGGCACTTACCACATGGGGATGCAGGTGACCCGTGTTGCTAACCGAAACCCCTGAAACAAGATCGACATAGGCTTCACCTTTATCATCAAACAGAAAAATGCCTGCCGCTCTTACAATTTCCAATGGATCGTTAACAACGGAAGGCAAACCAAGGTAATGACTGAAAAGTTGACGGTTACTGAGCATCTCTTTTTTTGAGCAAAGCTAGAAATTTTAATAGTGATAGTCATTCTGTTTTTCATCGTAATGCCAAAATCCGTTATTTTGTACTCCCGATTTTATTTAAAAAGCACCCTTTTTGCCATGCAAAGTTTAAATCAAAAAGTTGTAATAATTACAGGAGCATCTTCCGGGATTGGTGAAGCACTCGCTTTTGAGGCGGCTTCGAGAGGAGCCAGTTTGATGCTGGCAGCGCGTAACATCAAAAAACTTGAAGCTCTCGGCCATTTATTGGAAATGGAAAACACAAAAGTAAAAGTTTGTGAAACAGATGTTTCGGTAATGAAAGATTGCGAACGACTAATTGCTGAGACGCTAAAGGCTTATGGAAAAATCGATGTGCTGATCAACAATGCCGGCATTTCGATGCGTGCACTTTTTGTGGATACCGATCCGGCAGTTATTCATCGTTTGATGAATGTAAACTTTTGGGGTGCAGTGTATTGCACTAAGTTTGCGCTGCCTTACCTGCTCAAACAAAAAGGTAGTGTGGCAGGGATTTCTTCAATTGCCGGCATAAAAGGTTTGCCAGCCCGTACTGGCTATTCAGCGTCCAAATTTGCGATGTTGGGCTTTATGGAATCTTTAAGAATAGAGAATCTGAAAACCGGATTACATGTTTTGATGGCTTTTCCCGGTTTCACGGCATCCAACATTCGCAACACTGCCCTGGCTGCTGATGGCAGTCAGCAGGGCGAATCGCCACGAGATGAATCGAAAATGATGACAGCTGAAGAAGTGGCTGTTCATGTACTTGATGCCATTGAAAAACGCAAAAGAACACTGGTACTAACGGCTCAGGGAAAATTAACAGTTTGGTTGAATAAGTTTTTCCCGGCCTGGGTTGATAAGCTGGTTTTCAATCATATGGCCAAAGAACCGGATGCACCTTTTAAAAAGAATTGAGTATCTATTGGTTTGAAATATTGCCTGCCTTATTCATGAAATAAGCTATTTTTTCTAGTTTCGTGATCATGTCGTAGTTTTCTACATAAATATGTGGCGGCAATTGCAGTAAGGCCGAACTAAAGTTGAGGATTCCCAGAACACCGGAATGGGCAAGAATTGTACTGATTTCCTTTACATAATCGAGTGTGACAGCCACAACGCAAATTTTAATCCCTGATTTGTTTATCACTGTGGGCAGGTTTACCATATTATAGCATGGAATATCCTCAATTTGATTGCTAGTCTGGCTTCCAAACCTAAATGTAGCAGCAACCTGCAACCGGGCATCGTTTTGGTTGAAATATTCATACACTGCACGTCCAAACTCGCCTATTCCAATAAAAGCCACTTTTTCGGTTCTATCAGGATCAATTGCTTCATTAATTTTTTCGACCAGCTCGCTAATCACATAACCTTTGTGCAAATTTCCCTCAACGCCAATCAGCATCAAGTCGCGTCTTACCGTTGCTGCATTCGTTTTAAGAAATCTGGCCAGATTATGTGAAAAAATATAAGCATGATCCAGGTATTGATAGTTCAACAGTATGCGCCGATAAAGGCTCAAACGTTCGACGGTTCGTTCTGGCAACACAGTCTTCATTGCCGAAAGCGATTAAGATTTAAACGATAAATCAGCCCGCCCCTGAGTTGAAATGAGCGATGCATCATGCTTATCATGGTCGGATTTAGGAACACGCTCTGAAATCCGACCTGCATATTGCCTTCCAGCAAGATTGCCATTTTATTGCTTAACACATAGGTGCCGCCAATACCAAGCATTATTCCCGCATCATAGGTGTTTATTATATTCTCTGTTTCGCCACGGTAAACAATTCTAAACAATCCGGGTTCGATGTTGTTGTCGAGATGATAAAAGGGAAGACCCTCTACCGGATCGATGTAAAGTTCCTCATATCCATATTGATAGGATGAAAGCAGAAATGAATAATACAAACCACCTTTAAAGTTAAGGGCAAACTTATTGGTTGATTTACTGTATTGAAACAGAAGTGGAAAAGTTAAATAATAGTTGGAATATGTATTATTGTATTCGTAGCTGCATGAATAGCAGATATAGGTAGAAGTGTCGTCGTAGCGCATCCCCTGATAACCCAATTGCAAACCAAATTCGCGCTTGTCAAATTCGGCTCCCAATCTGAGGGATAATTGCTCGTTTAGCTGGTATTGCACAAAAATTCCACCTACCGGATTGGTATGATTTATCACATTTAAGTCAATGGAATTAGAATTCATATCCATCATACCGACTCCAATACTTAAACCCAAATACCACCTTTGAACAGGTGATTCCTCTTGTGCAACCAACAAATTACCCGAAACAAAAAAAAGGATCATCAAGATTTTTCTGATAAATCGCATATTTTAGAGCGTTAATGCAATCCAATAGACGCCAACTGCCAGTGAAGCAAATGCACCAATGAATTGTATCGTTTTGAATATTACAGGCTTGGCCTTTTCGCTTGACTGATAGGAAACGTATCCCAGCAAAAAAGAAAAAATCACCATCGCAGCAATCGTACCTAGCCCAAAACCGGTGAGATACAAAGCTGAATCGAAGTTTGAAGGAAACGCAAGTGTCGGGAGCACACCAATCAAATGAGAAACACCTGCAAGCCCGTGAATTAACCCAATGATTAAGGCCGAAATGCTGTTTTGCCTGATCTGGTCAGGATGTTTATGGGCATGAACATTTTGAGCTGGATGGTCATGGGCATGAACGTGGGTATAAACTTTGCCCTCAGCATCGGTATGACTGTGTGGATGGGCATGAACCTTTCGTGAACGGAAAAAAATACGCCAAAATGCCCAAAGTCCAATTCCGATTAACACCAGTCCCACTAATATCTCACTGTATGCAGAAATAGCATCTACCGGAATATATTGCTTGAAATAGATGAAAAGTACCCCAATCAGCAACATGCCGAATGTATGTCCCAAACCCCAGCTCAACCCTATTGCCCATGACTTTAATTTGTTTTCGATGGCAAGTGGCGTTACAGCAGCCAGGTGATCAGGCCCTGAAACCACATGCATTACGCTGGCAAACAAGCCAATAAGGAGAGGGGCAGAGACAGGAAAATGATGATGATCAGCATGAAGGAGGATAAACAGTATGTTGTCAATCATATTAAATGCTTTTGCAGCAAAAATAACTTTTATGTTTATAAGTCAATCGCTTGAATCATTAAGAACTATTCTAAATTAACAACTACATCAACACAAGCCAAGTTGCCTTCTTTTTGCAGCAATGGCTATTTGTCCGAGGGCAATTCCGCCATCATTGGATGGAAACTGCTCCTGACCATAAACCTTAAACCCTTGCTCAGTCAGTAATTTTTCGGTCTGTGCCAAGAGGTAAGCATTTTGAAAACTTCCACCTGACAGAACCACTTTATTGATGTTATATTGAGTTCTTAATAACTTTGAGATGCGTATGTTTATCGCTATTAAGGTGTTATGAAATTTTGCAGAAATTTCTCCAACAGAAACATTTTGGTTGATATCCTGTAAGATTTGGTGAAATAGCTTTCTGAAATTGATTTTTTGATCTGCTATTTCAAAGAGATATTTCCCTTTGCACTGCTTGTTTATGGCTGCTTCCAGACGCATGGGGGCCTCTGCATGAAAGCTGCTTTCGCGACAAATACCCAGCAAGGCCGAAACAGCATCAAATAATCGTCCTGCTCCTGAGCTCAACGGACTGTTTATCTTTTGGTCAACCATTTGCATCAGTAGGGGCAATTGTTTCTCGTCAGGAAGCAAATCAATGGCGGCTTCTTCAATGAATAACGGCAGTCCGAAATAATGATAAAGATACGAAAAAGCTGTACGCCAGGGCTGTTTTGTTACCAGATCGCCTCCCGGAAGCGGAATAGGATCGTAGTAATAATCCCTTGAGAACTCATTTAAATCTGCAACAAAAAATTCTCCTCCCCATATGTTACCATCTGTTCCGAGACCGGTGCCATCCAGTATGATACCGATTACTTTTTCATCCAGTTCGTGCTCTGCCATGCCCGAAGCCAGATGTGCATGATGATGCTGAACCTGAATGAGTTGTGTGTTTTGTTCTAGCGCAAATCGTGTGGATAAATAATCAGGATGCAAATCACTTACAAGCAAATCAGGTTCAAAACGGAAAAGACGTTTAAATCGCTCAAAGGATTCTTCGTAAAATGCCAGCGTTTCAGCATTTTTCAAGTCTCCAATATGTTGACTCATAATTACTTGCTTTCCCTTGCCAATTGCAAAAGTGTTGACGAGTTCGGCTCCGGCCGCAAAAATTCCTTCTGTATTCAGTTTAAGATTTATGGGCTGAGGTACATAACCTCTGGCTCTCCTGATTAGCCTTGCTTTTTGGTTCACAACAATTGCCACAGAATCATCTGTCCGGTTATATATCTCGCGGTTATAGCTTACAATATGATCAGCAATTGCGGTCAAACTGTCTTTTGCCTCAGCATCATTTATGATTACAGGTTCATCCGAAACATTACCGCTTGTAAGCACGATGGCATTTGTTTTTAATGCCGACATCAATTGATAATGCAAAGGCATATAAGGCAGAATTACTCCTGTTCGGGATAATCCAGCACTTACAGAATGTGCCAGAGACAGTCTGTTTTCGAGCAGCACAATCGGCCTTCGCCAGGAGGTAAGCAGTTTAACTTCCTCATTGGTCAAATAGAAATATTTGTAAGCTATCGC
Source organism: Bacteroidales bacterium UBA6229 (assembly GCA_002440975.1). Lineage (GTDB taxonomy): Bacteria > Bacteroidota > Bacteroidia > Bacteroidales > F082 > UBA5536. Next base: position 23,201 of record DJWN01000021.1, on the reverse strand, counting down.
AATATCTTTCACCATCACTGCCATTGGTTTGCCATCACGAAGTTTGCGAAGACGTAATTCTTTTACAGTTTTTTCATTAAGAGCATTGCAAACTAAATGATAGCCACCCATCCCTTTGAGGGCAATTATTTCACCCCTGTCAATTTGTTTTGCCAATTGATTTGCGAGCACTTTTCCGTCGGTTATATGTTTTCCATCATCTAATTGATAAGCAGGGCCACAATGCAGGCAGGCAACCGGTTGAGCATGAAATCGTCTGTCGGTGATGGTTGAATACTCCATTTCGCAGGTTTTGCAAAGTTTAAAAACCTGCATTGTTGTTTGATGTCTGTCATAGGGGAGATCCTTAATAATTGAAAAACGCGGGCCGCAATTTGTACAATTAATAAAGGGATATTGTTGGCGATGAGGCTGTGTTGTCATGTCATTCAGACAGGCCTGACACACTGCAATATCAGGACTTACTTCAGTTATCTCATTCGAAAGGTTACTGCTTTTTCGTATGGAAAAATCCTCAAAAGCATGAAAATCAATTATTTCAATGCTGAATACGCTGATGCTTGCCGCTTCCGGGATTTCAGATTTCAATGCTGCTTCAAAATGTACCAAATCATCTTCACGTGCTTCTGCATGGATGGTAACGCCTTCATTATTATTTTCGACCCAACCCTTAATGTCAAAACGTAAGGCCTGGCGGTAAACATAGGGTCGAAAGCCCACACCTTGTACAAGTCCTTTTATCTTTATCAGACGGGCAGTTGGAAATTTCATGACGCGAAAGTAACCAATGAAATGATAAAAAAACCGGCCTAAACAAAAAAACTGTTCAGATCGGTTGAATAAATATTTGTAGAAGTAAACTATTTTGTAGCAACAGCTTTTTGTGCAGGATTTTTCACTTTGATGATTACTTCTTCTTTTTTGCTGTCGTAATCAACAGTAATCTGATCGTTGGCTTTCAGTTTTGTTTTGATAATTTCTTCGGCCAATAAATCCTCTACATATTTTTGAATGGCTCTTTTAAGCGGCCGTGCTCCAAACTGCTCATCCCAGCCTTTTTCGACAATGAAATCTTTTGCGTTTTCGGTCAACTTCAACGTATAACCCATCTCGCTAATTCGCTTGTAAAGCTGTTCGAGTTCGATGTCGATAATTTTGTGAATTGCTTCACGTTGTAAGGGCTCAAAAATTACCACATCATCAATACGATTTAAAAATTCAGGAGCAAAAGATTTTTTCAGGGCATTCTCAATCACGCCGGTGGCATAAGTCGTTTTGGTGGATTGCTTGGCCGATGTGCTAAAACCTACACCCTGTCCAAAATCTTTTAGCTGTCGCGATCCGATATTGGATGTCATGATGATGATTGTATTTTTGAAATCAACTCTGCGACCAAGACTGTCGGTGAGCAATCCATCGTCCAGGACTTGCAGCAGCAGATGAAAAACATCTGGATGGGCTTTTTCAATTTCATCCAGCAGTACTATGCTGTAAGGTTTACGTCTTACTTTTTCCGTAAGCTGTCCGCCTTCTTCGTATCCAACATATCCCGGAGGAGCTCCCACCAATCGCGAAACGGCGAATTTCTCCATATACTCACTCATATCAATACGAACGAGTGCATCTTCGGAATCGAAAAGGTATTTTGCCAAAACCTTTGCCAAATAGGTCTTTCCAACGCCGGTGGGACCTAAAAAGATGAAACTTCCAATTGGTTTGTTTGGATCTTTTAGTCCGGCACGATTACGGCGAATCGCTTTCACTACCTTTTTTATTGCTTCATTCTGGCCAATCACGGCATCTTCCAGTTCTTTATCCATGTGAATAAGCCGATCACTTTCGTTTTGAGCGATGCGCTGAACCGGAACACCTGTCATCATGGCAACCACTTCGGCCACTTGTTGTTCGCCCACCTTTTCGCGATGGATTTTTGATTCTTCTTCCCAGCGTTTTTTGGCCTGTTCGAGGGTGTCTATCAGTTTTCGCTCACTATCACGAAACATAGCCGCTTCTTCAAATTTTTGTATTTGTATGGCCTGGTTTTTTCTGGTGCGGGTCTCTTCAATCTGGCTTTCCAACTCAATAATTTCGACCGGAACATGAATGTTGTTAATATGAACCCTTGCGCCGGCTTCATCAAGTGCATCAATGGCTTTGTCTGGCAGGTAACGATCAGACATATAGCGGTTCGTTAGCTTAACACAGGCATCGATGGCTTCCTGATCGTATTTTACTAAATGGTGATCTTCGTAACGTTCCTTTATATTGTTGAGTATTTCAACAGTTTCTTCAGGAGTTGTTGGATCAACCAGGATTTTCTGAAAACGTCTTTCCAGGGCACCGTCTTTTTCAATGTATTGCCGGTATTCGTCCAGGGTGGTTGCACCAATACACTGAAGTTCTCCTCTGGCCAATGCCGGTTTGAACATATTACTTGCATCCAGTGAACCACTTGCATTTCCGGCTCCTACAATGGTGTGTATTTCGTCAATAAACAGGATGATGTCAGGGTTTTTTTCAAGCTCGTTCAGTACGGCTTTCATCCTTTCCTCAAACTGTCCGCGATATTTTGTGCCGGCAACAAGTGAAGCCAGATCGAGCATAATCAATCGTTTGTTGAACAAAGCCCGAGACACCTTTCGTTGAACAATACGCAGGGCTAATCCTTCGGCAATGGCCGATTTACCAACACCTGGCTCACCAATCAGGATCGGATTGTTCTTTTTGCGACGACTTAAAACCTGCGCTACACGTTCGAGCTCCTTTTCGCGACCAACAATGGGGTCTAATCTGTTTTCTTCGGCTGCCTTCGTCAAATCGCGTCCAAAATTGTCCAGCACCGGGGTTTTACTCTTGGCTTCGGCCATTTTTTTACTGCCTGCACCGCCAGGCTTGATTTCATCTTCGTCAGCAGCTTCGCCGGGAAAATCTGCTCTGGGAGTTTCCTTCCCGCGGTCTCTGTCTTCTCCGGTGTACATGAAGGTTAACTCATTTTTAAAAGTAACAAAATCAACTCCTTCTCTCTCAAGGTTTTGCGTGATGAGATTGTTTTTATCTCTCAAGATAGCCAATAAAAGATGTTCTGTCTTAATCAAGTCACTTTTATACTCTTTGGCAATGATGTAGGTGAATTTCAGTGCACGCTCTGTTTGTTTGATAAGGGGAATATTGGTGATTTCTTTGTGTGATGTTTCGGGTGATTTTATGGCTTCCTCAATCCGACGACGGAAGATATCCAAATCAATCCCAAAATATTTCAATATTTGTAATGCTTTGCCCTCGCCATCGCGTACCATGCCTAAAAACAAATGTTCCAGACCAATGTAATTGTTTCCAAGACGCAGTGCCTCTTCATGACTATAAGTTAGTATGTCGCGCACGCGGGGAGAAAATTTTGCATCCATATTATGTGTGTTATAGCTTTCCTTTCAGTTATTTTTAAACGCTAAAACGCCAATTTTTGTATGTGTTTTAGCATAAAGATTCAAAAGTAGAAACAAAAATCAGTCCAACATTGTTCGCCTGACAAAAATATTAACAGTCGATTGTTCAAACATTCCTTAATTTGATTTTACTTGAAAGAGATTGGCCTACTAATTTTTTGTACTTTTGCATACTTATTAAATAGGAAAAGGCTAATTTAGATTTTACTTGAATGGAAGAGGTTTTTGAAGGAGAAAAAATTGTAAAAGTCAATATTGAAAACCAGATGAAATCAGCCTACATTGATTATTCAATGTCGGTGATCGTTTCACGCGCTTTACCTGATGTGCGCGATGGTTTAAAGCCTGTTCACAGGCGTGTATTATATGGTATGCTCGATCTGGGTGTGCTTTCAAACAGAAGTTATAAAAAATCCGCCAGAATAGTAGGGGAGGTGCTCGGTAAATATCATCCCCATGGCGATTCCTCTGTTTATGATGCCATGGTACGTATGGCTCAGGAATGGTCGTTAAGGTATCCGCTGGTTGACGGTCAGGGTAACTTTGGATCAATTGATGGCGACAGCCCTGCAGCAATGCGTTATACCGAGGCCCGATTACGCAAGATTGCGGAAGAAATGCTCAGTGATATTGACAAAGACACGGTTGATTTTCAATTAAACTTTGATGATTCACTTACCGAGCCAACCGTTTTGCCATCTGCTATTCCTAATCTGCTGGTTAATGGTGCAAGCGGTATTGCAGTGGGTATGGCAACCAATATGCCTCCTCATAATTTGTCGGAAGTGATTGACGGTACCATCGCTTACATCGATAACCGAGAAATCACAATTCCCGAGCTGATGCAATATATCAAAGCACCTGATTTTCCAACCGGAGGTATCATTTATGGTTATGAAGGTGTGAAAGAGGCTTTTGAAACCGGCAGAGGACGCGTTGTGATGCGAGGTGAAACCGTTGTAGAGGAACACGGCGGGAGGGAATGGATAATTGCTAATTCTATTCCATATCAGGTCAATAAGGCTGAGATGATCAAAAAAACAGCCGATCTGGTGAATGATAAAAAAATTGAGGGTATCTCAGATATACGCGATGAATCGGATAGAAACGGAATGCGGATCGTTTACGAACTGAAAAGGGATGCTGTTTCGAATGTTGTGCTGAACAAATTGTATCAGATGACAGCACTTCAGACTTCTTTCAGCGTGAATAATGTTGCACTTGTCAAAGGTAGGCCGCGGACGCTTAACCTGAAAGAACTCATTCATTATTATGTCGAACACCGGCATGAGGTGGTTATCAGACGCACAAAATATGAGTTGAGAGAGGCAGAAAAAAGAGCGCATATCCTCAAAGGACTGATCATTGCGCTTAACAATATTGATGCGGTAATTGAACTGATCAAGGCTTCAAAAACACCCGAAGAAGCACGCAATGGTCTGATCAGTCAGTTTAATCTTTCAGAGATTCAGGCAAAAGCAATCCTTGAAATGAGGTTGCAACGTCTGACCGGTCTTGAGATTCAAAAGATCAAGGAAGAGTATGATGAGATATTAAAACAGATTGCCAGATTTAATGAAATACTTGAAAATGAGAGTATTAGATATGAAATAATTAAAAATGAATTGCTGGCTATCAAAGAAAAATACGGCGATGAGTCTCGGTCAACAGTTGTTTACTCAGCTGAAGATTTCAAAATAGAAGATATCATTCCTGATGAACCCGTAGTGGTTACAATATCACATATGGGGTACATCAAGCGTACTGCCTTAAGCGAATACCGACGTCAGGGAAGGGGAGGCCGTGGTTCCAAAGGCTCTGATGCCAGAGACGAAGATTTCATTGAACACCTGTTTATTGCCACGAATCACAATTATATGCTGTTCTTCACAGAGAATGGTAAGTGTTTCTGGCTCAGAGTGTTTGAAATACCCGAAGGAACTCGTCAAAGCAAAGGCAGGGCGATCCAAAATATAATCAATATCGATCCTAACGATAAAGTAAAGACCTTTATGAATATTCAAAATCTTAAGGATCAAGAGTATATTGAGAATAACTTCATCATTTTAGGAACCAAAAAAGGTGTGATCAAAAAGACCAGCCTTGAGGCTTATTCACGACCGCGACAAAATGGTATCAATGCCATAACCATACGCGAAGGAGATGAGTTGTTGGAAGCACGACTTACAAATGGCACAAGTGAGGTGATCATGGCTTTGAAATCCGGAAGGGCTATTCGCTTTAACGAATCTACGGTTCGTCCGATGGGGAGAAATGCTTCAGGAGTAAGAGGAATAACTTTGGGTTCTGCGGCCGACGAAGTAGTAGGGATGATATGCATTAATGATGCTGATTCATCAATTCTGGTAGTTTCCGAAAAAGGATACGGAAAGCGTTCGAAACTAGATGATTATCGGGTAACCAACAGAGGCGGAAAAGGTGTGAAGACCCTGAATGTTACTGAAAAAACAGGCAATCTTATTGCGATAAAGGACGTAATTGACAATGATGATTTAATGATTATCAATAGATCAGGGATTATCATTCGCATTGCCGTCGAAAGCTTACGCATCATGGGCAGAGCAACACAAGGCGTTAGGCTGATTAATTTACGTGATCAGGATGAAATTGCTGCTGTTGCTAAAGTTTCAGTAGAGCAAGTGGAAGAATTAGAAGACGAAAATACTGAAATTCAGGAAGATACAATAGAAGAAAACTTTGAGGATTAACATAAAATTAATTGATTGGTAAATTTTGGCATGATGTTGGCATTTTAATAAATTCAATTACAGAATGCTAAATGATAACCTTTTAAAACTGACACAAATGAAAAAATTAATTGTATTAGTAGCAATGCTGATCATAGCTTCATCAGTTTTTGCCCAAAAATCAGAAAGAACGAATGCTTTTATGTACAATAAAAACGCTCAGTACGATAAAGCAAAGGAATCAATTGACAAAGCTGTAAATCATCCTAAAACAAGTGAAGATTCAAAGACCTGGATGTACAGAGGAATTATTTATTTGAATCTCGTTTTTTCTGAAGAGTTCAAATCGTTGGATGATAATGCTTTGGAAAAGAGTTTTGAGTCTTTTCTGAAAGCTCTTGAATTAGACCCTGAGGATAAATTAAAAAGAGCCGATGACATAGATCCGCGTATCGAAGCCATTGGACAACAATACTTTGCCTATGGTGTCGAAGATTTCAATGAAGGAGACTTTGTTATGGCTTCCGAGAAGTTTAAAAAGTCGTATGAGGTTGGTAAATACGTAAATAAAGTTGATACCCTGGCACTTCTAAATGCAGCACTTTCCGCAGTAAGAGGAGAGAAATTTGAGCAGTCGATCAGTTTGTATCAGGAACTGCTGGATCTCGGCTTTGAAGAAGCAGATGTTTATAAAAACATGGCTTCGGCCTACAGAAGTCTGGGAAATACAGATGCAATGTTTGCCACCCTGAAAACCGGTCGTGAAAAGTATCCTGATGATGCCGGTTTAATGCTGGAAGAGATAAATGCTTATCTGGCTATAGGTGAGGGTGCTAAAGTAGTTGACGATTTGAAACTGCTTGTTGAAAAGGATCCTCAAAATTATTCGATTTTCTTCGTACTGGGAACCATTTATGGTGACGAAAGCAATGAAGTCATGTTTGACATGGATTCTGCGGAGTTGTATTATGAAAAGGCGATCGAAATTAATCCTGAATATTATGATGCCATTTACAACCTGGGTGCATTGTATATCAACCAGAGTAATCAGCTTCAGGTTAAAGCCAACGACTTGCCTCTGGACGCAACAGCTGAATATGACAAGCTGACAGAAGAGGCAAATGCAATTATTAAGAAAGCTTTACCACATCTTGAAAAGGCAAATGAGTTACAGCCCGAAAACGAAGAAACCCGCGCAGTTTTGAAATCAATTTACACCCGTTTTAATATGGCTGATAAATTGGAAGGACTGAATAACTAATTCCGATATAATAAGAAAGCAGGGCATGAATAGATTCTTTGTGCCCTCTTATTTTGAAATTGTAAGTTTACATAATATAAATTATAGAACATTTGTAAAACGCAAAATTTTGAGTAATGTACACTATTACAGATGTTTAAAGAAACAATAAATATAGTTGGTTAATTGTCTTTCTTCAGCTCTTCAAAAAGCTGATTGAATTTTTCCAGCTTCGGAACAATCACAAACTGGCAATACCCTTGATTGGGATTATTATTATAATAGTTTTGATGATATTCTTCAGCTTTGTAAAAAGCTTTAAATGGAGTTATTTCAGTAACAATTGAATCCTCCCAAATAGCTGCTTCGTTCAGGTTCTGTTTGACTTTTTCTGCAATTTTGCGTTGGGTATCGGTATGATAGAAAATTGCTGACCGGTATTGCGTTCCCACATCAGCACCCTGGCGATTTAGCGTGGTGGGATTATGCGTTCTAAAGAATACTTTCAGAATATCCTCAAGGCTTATCTCAGACTTATCATATACAAGCTGAATCACTTCGGCATGGCCTGTTAAACCAGAACTTACTTCTCGGTAGGTTGGATTAGAAATTTTGCCTCCGCTATAACCGGAAGTAACTGAAACAACTCCTTTTAATTGTTGAAAAACAGCTTCCGTACACCAAAAACAACCGGCTCCAAGTGTAATTGTATCCATTTTTTCAGAACTATTCATGGCATAAGTTTGAATTGAATAAATTTGGGTGAATAATATTACAAGCAGTATAAGTAATCTTTTCATCATTTAAGTATATGGTGCTTAAACAGTTTACTATCCACTTTGTTCTGATAGTCAAAATTTGAAACTCCTTTGCTTAATTTTTGATTATCTTTGTCACTTTTCGTACTGGTTCGAAAAAAACAAAATCTGAAATTTAAAACCCACTATATCATGAGTTTAGAGATCACTGGAAAAGTTGTTCAATTAGGACAACGCCAAACCGGACAAGGAAAAAACGGAACCTGGGTACGGCAGGATCTGATCATTGAAACAGAAGATCAATTTCCGAAAAAAGTATGTTTGAGCTGTTGGGGAGATAAAGCTGAGGAAGCCACTACCTTTAAACCAGGCGAACAGATCAAAGCCAGTATTAATGTAGAGTCACGCGAGTATAACGGTCGCTGGTACACCGACATCAAACCCTGGAAATTCGATCGTTTAGGCGGTTCAGACATTCCATCCGATCCCCTTCCTCCTGCCGGTGATTATAACATTGATCCTGGCATGGATAGCGAAGAAGGTGATCTGCCATTCTAAGCATTTTTTGTTTTGAAAACCAGGTATCTGGCTTTGACAGCGGCTTTTACTGCAAACCTCATTTATGGGATTAACTATGTGATAGCCAAAGGGATAATGCCTGATTATTTACAACCTCGATCCATTATTTTGATCAGAGTGATTGTTGCTGCCCTGCTTTTCTGGATATTAAAGCCTTTTACCAAATCCGAACAAATTCAAAAAAAGCATTTATTACGCATTGCTATTGCTGCATTTTTTGGTGTGGCTGTCAATCAAATATTGTTTTTTGAAGGATTGAATCTTACCACGCCAATCAATGCCAGTATAATCATGGTAGGTGTGCCTATTGCTGTTTTAATATTTTCGCAACTACTTATGAAAGAAGATATTACAAAGCGCAAATTATTGGGAATTATTCTTGGTTCTGCCGGAGCAACTTTTCTGATTCTCACTTCTGGCACAATAAATCTTGAACCTGGAAATTTTTTAGGTAACCTGCTTGTTATGGCTAACGCTATCTCCTATGCCTTGTTTTTGGTGTTAATAAAGCCGGTAATGCTTCATTATCAAGCATTTACTGTGATGAGATGGATTTTTCTTTTTGGTGCACTCTATGTAATTCCGATCACCCTCCCTCCTGCTCTGGCCGAAAATTGGAATGTAATTCCTGTTAATATTTGGTTGTCAATATCTTACGTTGTGGTTTTTACAACTTTTCTGGCTTACTTATTAAACAATTACTCACTCCGGCATATCAATCCGGCTACCAATAGTGTGATGATTTATTTGCAGCCGGTTTTTGCAAGCATGATTGCAATTTATTATAAAAAAGATCAGCTAACTTTTCAGGAGGTTCTTGCTGCTATGGTTATTTTTGCAGGAGTGTATTTTGTTATCAGTAAATCAGGTAAAACGGTGGATAAAGTCCATATTACACAAAATCAGTATCATACAAAGAAATTATAGCATGAAATTCCCTTTCACCTTAGATCAGCTAAATGCAAGTAATGTGGCTAATCAATTCATTTTGATGGCAGGGCCCTGTGCAATTGAGAATGAAGAAACCCCATATTTGATTGCAGAAAAAGTGAGTAAAATATGTAAAGCTTACCAAATTCCTTATATTTTCAAGGGTTCTTACCGCAAGGCAAACCGCTCCCGGTTGGATTCCTTTACCGGAATTGGTGATTTAAAAGCATTAAATGTTTTAAAACATGTAAGGGAAGCTTTTGCTATTCCTGTTGTTACTGATATTCATGCCGCAAACGAAGCGGAAATGGCAGCTGAATTTGTTGACGTTTTACAAATTCCGGCTTTTTTGTGCCGTCAAACTGATTTATTGGTAGCCGCTGCCAAAACAGGTAGAATCATCAATATCAAGAAAGGACAATTTTTATCAGGTGAGGCCATGCGTTTTGCCGTTGATAAAGTGAAACAGTCAGGAAACGAGCAGGTGTTGCTTACCGAGAGAGGTAATATGTACGGCTACCAGGATTTGGTTGTGGATTTCAGGAATATTCAAACGATGCAGCAATTGCAAGTGCCTGTAATTATGGATATTACCCATTCGTTGCAGCAGCCGAATCAAGCCTCAGGTATTACGGGTGGGAAACCCGAATTAATCGGATTGATTGCCCGTGCAGCAATTGCTGTGGGAGCTGATGGTTTATTTATCGAAACGCATCCGGAGCCGGCAAAAGCAAAATCAGACGGTGCCAATATGCTTAAGCTCGACAGGCTTGAACCTTTGATCGAACAACTGATTAAAATTCGGGAGGCTGTTATTTAATTGATTATTCCCGAATCAGTTTGATTAATTGTCCGGTTCTTGCGTCAAAATTAAGTTTGTTTTTATTAAACGGAGCAACACTTATTTTCCCTAATTGTGGTATTGGCATACGGTCAGTTAGAAGTGTTTTTCCCTTGAATGAAACCTCAATTTGAGCAATTTCAGGATTTCTGTAGAGCAGGCTGTTAATCACTGTTACCGTTTCAAGTGTCTCCTTCCCTATCCCGGGAATTTTTTGTGTTATTCCAATAGGTTCGATCGCCAACTGGATCGTTTCGCCTTTGGCGGAGGATTTTACGATTCCGAATTCGTCATTTAACCTGGCAAGTGCCACCAATCCTTCTGAATTTTGCACTGGTGTATAATAAACAGGATGTTCTTCAATTTTACGTTCTTTGATTCCGAGGAACAAACTTAAATAGGCTTCTTCCAATTGTTTAAGTTGTTTATCCATGTAAATCAGGCTATTACCATAATTTATTTCCTGATATCCACTTAGCAGCAAATATCTTGCTTCGCGAATTGATTGGATATAATCTGCAGCTGCTCTGGCTTTTTGTTCGGGGTTGCGATCCTGCCAGCTAGTATGTAACACGGGCAATTTGATCACAGTGGTGTCAATTGTGATTTTTCTGACAATCGTGTCAATTCGCTGGAAAAGATTACGTTCTGCATAGTAGTTGAATCGTTTTTCCTCCGGGGAATTCACCAGGGTTTTTTCAACGGAAAGTGTTTCGGCATTTTGTGAAATTGTTTCAGAGCCAACACCCAATAAAATACCATCTGACTGCAAGCTAAATGGAATTTTCTGATCATCCTTCGAAGCCCGATCATCAAACCGCACATAGAAAACAGCATCCGGATCGGGCTCAGTTATTGGTGTAAGGATCAGATCCAAAATACGGTACGAGCTTGAGTTTTCGGTCACAAAATCCTGAACACCAAGCATCCTTTCAGCAAACTGGCTGTAAGGTCCTTTAAAGGAAACAGTTTTCTCAAGAATAAAATCAAACTTTAAGGTTGTTCGTGGAAGTGCGTAAAAAATCCCTTCAGTTTGGCCGGGTAATCCATTCTTTGCGCTGGTCACAGTAAATTGTGCGTATCCTTTCGAAGCAATTAACAGCAAAATTGCTGTCAATATTGATACAAATTTATTTTTTTGGCTGAATGCATTCATAAATTAAGCTTTTGGGAGACGATTGCCATAATTCTCCAAATTTAAGTGTTTTTTGTCATTTCCGATTTTTTCCGTTCAAATTTTAGCAAACAAAAAAGGAGACAGCTGCCTGCCTCCTTATGTTATGATTATTTGATAAACAAAAGCTCCCTGTATTTCGGCAGCGGCCATAAGCCATCGTCAATCAGCATTTCGAGTTTATCCACATGATATCTGATTTTCTCAAAATAAGGCTTCACCTGATAACAATAATGATGCGCAATTTGCTCTGCTTCATGCAGATGGTTAGCCACTTTACGCTCGCTCGTCATTTCTTCAACATATTGCCTGATGGTAGCAATATGATCAGAAATTTCTTTGATGTTCTGAACCTGATTGCGACTTAACTTAACATAGGTCTTCGAATCCAGGACATCTTTTAACCCGCGTGCATTCTCGATAAGGGTGTTTTGATATTTTATGGCAGTGGGGATGATGTGGTTTATAGATAAATCACTGATCAGGCGCGATTCGATTTGGATTTTACGGATGTATTTGTCAAGTTTTATCTCGTAGCGGGCCAACAACTCTCTATGACTGAGAACTTCGTTGCGCTCAAAGAGTTCAATTACCTCTTTAGTGATAAATGCTTTGATTGCATCAGGCGTATTGGGAGTGTTTGAAAGTCCTCTTTTGGCAGCTTCTTCTTTCCATTCATCGCTATAACTGTTGCCTTCAAAACGAATGGGTTTTGAATCTTTGATATAGCGTTTCACTACCTCAAAAATTGCATCTTCCTTTTTCCAGTTTTGATCGGTAAGATTTTTCACTTCATCATAAAACTGATTTAATTGATCAGCAATGATGGTGTTGAGGACAAACATAGGTTTAGCAGTATTGGCATGAGAACCAACGGCTCTGAATTCAAATTTGTTACCTGTAAAGGCAAATGGGCTGGTACGGTTTCTGTCGGTATTATCCAGCAGAATTTCCGGAATTTTTGGGATATTGTTGAGTGCACCTTTGTTCATGCCATTTGTGATGCCTTCGTGTGAGGGCAATTGCTCAATTTCATCAAGTGTGCGGGTAAGTTGTTCTCCAATAAAGGCTGAGATAATTGCCGGAGGTGCTTCATTAGCTCCCAGACGTAAGTCGTTTCCTGCAGAAGCCACGCTTGCTCTTACGAGTGATTCATGCGTATGCACGGCTTTTAGAATATTGACCAAAACAGTAATAAATCGCAGGTTTTCCATTGCTGTCTTGCCTGGCGTCAGCAGGTTTACACCTGTATTGGTGGCCAAAGACCAGTTGTTGTGTTTGCCACTTCCGTTAACAACGGCATAAGGTTTTTCGTGCAACAATACCTTGAAGTGATGTTTACGTGAAACCATATCGAGCAGGTGCATCAAAAGCTGGTTATGGTCAACAGCCACATTGGCTTCTTCATACACGGGTGCACATTCGAACTGGCTGGGAGCCACTTCGTTATGTCGTGTTTTAAGTGGAATTCCAAGTTTATGTGCTTCTATTTCCAAGTCGCGCATAAATGCACGTGCCCGGCTATGAATGGTGCCAAAATAATGATCGCTTAATTGCTGATCTTTGGCTGAGGCATGGCCAAACACTGTTTTTCCGGCCAATACAAGATCAGGCCTGGCAGCGAAGAGTGCACTGTCCACTAAAAAATATTCCTGTTCCCATCCTAAAGTGGGGTAAACCTTTGTGATATTTTTATCGAATAACTGACACAGTCTGGTACTTGCCTTATCAATGGCTTCCATCGAACGTAACAGAGGTGTTTTGTAATCAAGAGATTCCCCTGTGTAAGAAACAAAAATTGTTGGAATACAAAGGGTATTTTCCATGATAAATGCCGGTGAGCTGGGATCCCAGGCTGTGTATCCCCTGGCTTCGAAGGTGTTGCGAATACCACCGCTCGGGAAAGATGAGGCATCAGGTTCCTGTTGAATTAACTCGTTTCCCTGAAACTCCTCAATAGCCCGGCCATTTTCAGCCGGATTAACAAAAGAGTCGTGTTTTTCGGCTGTTGATCCTGTGAGCGGATGAAACCAATGGGTATAATGTGTTGCACCTAGGTTCATAGCCCAGGCTTTCATGGCCGAAGCCACCTGATCGGCTACTTTTCTATCGATCTTAAAGCCTTTTTCAATGGCGAGTTCAACACTCTTAAAGGCTTCTTTTGTCAGATACTCACGCATTACAGTGCGGTTGAATACCATTGAACCGTAATAGTCGGAGATCTTATTCGAAGGATAATTTACCGGCACTATCTGCCGATCGAGCGTTTCGGATAACGCAATAAATCTGAAGTTTTTCATATTATGGGGTTGTTTTGATTAGAGACTGCTTTTTAATGATCCAAAGTCCTGTAAAAGTTAAAATTCCATTTAATATAAGTAATTCAAATCCAAATTGATAACCGTTAAATAACCAGCTTGAATTGATGTTGACCAGGTAAGTTAAAAGTGGTGCTAAAAGTGCGACCAAAGGTACAAATCTATCATTAAGAGCGTGTTTGGTAAACAAACCAAATGCAAATAGTCCGAGTAATGGTCCGTAGGTATAGCCTGCAATTGTAAAAAGTTGGGCAATAACGGCTTCATTATTAATCTCCCTAAAGATAATGATGATTGACAGAATAATTAATGTGATGGCAAAATGGATAAAATAGCGTTTGCGCTTGTTTACTTTATCCAGACCCAAAAAGTCGATGCTAACTGATGTGGTTAATGCGGTGATGGCACTGTCGGCACTGGAATAAGCAGCTGCAATCAAGCCAATGAAAAACACCATTCCGGCAAAAATTCCAAAATGATTAAAGGCAAGTTCGGGAAACAGGTTATCAGTCAACTGTGGGATTGTAATCGTATGAATGGTTGCATAAACATATAAACTGGCTCCAAGAAAGAGAAAGATTAGATTGGCCGGAATCAACAAAATACTCAAACTCGTAACATTCTTTTGTGCATCTTTCAGGTTTCTGCAGCTGAGATTTTTCTGCATCATATCCTGATCCAGTCCGGTCATTACAATCGTGATAAACATTCCACTGAAAAATTGCTTGAGATAAAAACGATCGTGCCGCCAGTCGCTGATAACAATTTTGGAATATCCCTGCTCATTTATCCGGGATATCATTTCACCCAGACTAAAATCTAACTTATTTAAAACGATATAGATAGTGACGATCAAGGCTGTAAGCATAAAGATAGTCTGAAGCATATCGGTCCATATAATCGTCTTGATTCCGCCTTTAAATGAATAAATGGTTATCAGCAGCATAAAAATAACAACCGTAACCCAAAACGGAAGGTTGTAGTGATCAAAAATAAATTGTTGTAATACATTTACAACCAAGAACATACGAAATGAAGCACCAATAAGTCTGGATACTAAAAAATAAAAAGCTCCCGTTTTATATGACCAAAAACCAAACCGTTGATCAAGATAGGAATAGATAGAAGTGAGTTTCAATCGATAATAAAGAGGCAAGAGAATCAGTGAAATGACGGCATAACCAGCAACATAGCCAAAAACCACCATCATATAACTAAACTGAGAGCTCCCCACCCAACCCGGGATAGAGATAAAAGTAACACCTGAAAGCGAGGTTCCAATCATTCCGAAGGCTACTACCAGCCATGGGGATTGGCGGTTGCCAACAAAATAACTCTCGTTATTTGCTCTGCGTGAAGTGATTACCGAAACTCCGATCAACAGAGCGGTATATCCTAAAAATATCAGCAGGACTAATTCAGGCGACATGGTGTTGTTTTTTGAGTTGGAGCATTTTTGCGAATGAAAGTAAATCCGGAAAATTCAAATCTGGTTTCACATCAACTTCCTCATTTCCAATCTGTATTGATTTCATCCCAACATGATGTCCAAATAAGATATCTGATGAAGTATCACCTGCCATTATCGCATGTCCGAAATCAATATCCGGAAAATCCGCTTTGGCTTGATGTGCCATCACAGGAGAAGGTTTTCTGCAATTATTTGCCTCGTTTGCAAGCATTGTGCAATAATAAATGGCATCGATTCTTACATTTTCTAATGCTAGTTCCTGCTGCATTTTTTCATGAATCGCCAGCAAATCCGATTCCGTCATTAGTTTTTTACCAATGCCTTGTTGATTGGTGACAACAATCAGGTATTTAAAATATTTGCTTAAAATTGCTAAGGCTTCCTTTGCTCCCGGAAGGAATTGAAAATCAGCTGGTTTTTTAACATAATCCTGAAAAGGCCGGACGTTGATCACGCCATCCCTGTCGAGGAAAAGCGTCCAGTCACGGGTGATATGTTCCAGCGAAAATGGCATTAAGTCTTCGGAAATATTTGTTCTTCAACGAATTGACAAAGTATGTGACCAAGCAAGATATGTCCTTCCTGAATGCGTGGTGTATCAGTGGATGGAACATTTAGCAGAACATGCACGAGCTCTCTCATTTTTCCACCTTTTTCGCCTGTGAAGGCGATGGTTTTCATGCCAATCTCGTTTGCTTTTTCAATAGCCTTAATCACATTGGCAGAATTTCCTGATGTACTTAGAGCGATTAATACATCTTCATTGCGTCCAGCGGCTTCAACCATTCGACTATACACTGTTTCAAAATCGTAATCATTGGCAACAGCCGTAAGATAGCTTGTATTAACGTGCAAAGCTTCAGCATACAAAGGGGGTCGGTCGTAATAGTACCTTCCTGAAAGTTCGGCAGCCAGATGTTGTGCATCGGCAGCACTTCCGCCATTACCACAGAAAAGTACTTTTCCATCGTTCTTCAAACTTGCTACACACAGGCCAATAGCTTTTTCGAGGCGATGTTGTAGTGATAAGTCATTGAGTATAAGTTGTTTCAGGTCAATGGATGCCTTTATGATATTCTGCATATGCATCTTTGGAATTTTGGAACAAAAATAACACTTTTAATTCGCCGTCATAGTCACTTTTGAAAGATTACGCTTTAATATGACTTTTAATGGCTGGTTTTTAAACCGTTTAATCGAAATGTGAAGTCTTTGTTCTTGAAAATTTTTTCTTCGAAAACGGTTGCATGTCAACAGGAATTTAAAACAAACAACAGGATTTTTTCCAGAATAACAGGTGTTTTATTTTAGGCTTTGAATTGAAAAAAAATGCATCTTTGCCGGCCTATTTATCTGAGTCTTAATGACGAGGGTAATATATTGAATACCAGTTAATTATTGAAATGAAATCCATAGCTACAATCCTTTTGCTTTTGGTGTCGAACATCTTTATGACGCTGGCCTGGTACGGCCATTTAAGGTTTAAAGACTGGAGTTTTTTCACCAAATACGGGCTTGTAGCTGTCGTTTTGTTTAGTTGGTCGCTGGCACTTTTTGAGTATATTTTTCAGGTTCCTGCCAACAGAATTGGTTAGCAGGCAACAACGGGCCGTTCAATCTGATGCAATTAAAAGTAATACAAGAAGTTATAACCTTAATTGTCTTTGTTCTTTTTTCGCTGATCATGTTTAAAAATGAAACGCTGAGATGGAATCATTTCATTGCTTTAATTTTTCTTGTGTTGGCCGTCTATTTTGTTTTCAAAAAATAATATGTTTGCAAAAAAATAAAGCTTTCTTATTCCAAAAACTAAGGCGTTAAAATACTGTATGTTAGTACAAACTGAAAATTTTACCATGAAATTTTATGATGTGGATGCTGTTTTTACTTTCGGAAAATATGAAGGTAAAAGCTTGGCAGAAGTTTATGTTAAAGATCCTAAGTATCTGAATTTCTGCTCAGAAAACATTGATGAGTTCTATGTTTCTCCGGCAGTAATGAAGGAGTTGAAGTCAGCTAAATTCAAAGCCGATGAAATAGAATTTGATGATTTTGACGATGAGGATGAAATGTTTGACGAAGAGGAAATTGAAGAATTGGAAGAAGTTGATTTAGATGATGATAACTTCGACTGGGAGGAAGATTTTGAACTGGCAGATGATGATTTCGAGGATGATTTTGATGATGATTTCTAGGACTAGAACGAAATTAGAATTTACCGGCTAAACAATTTGCTTGGCCGGTTTTTTTGTCAGATCAATTTTCGTATTTGGGCTGCATAGTTTGACCAACTCATCAACTTCGCTGTTTCAGCAATATTTTCTCTAGGAATGGGTTTTTTAATCGCTTTATCCATGATATTAACCATTGAAGCTATTTCATTTTCAGCAAGATAACCATTATAACCATCTTTTACTGTATCCACAAAATGACCGACTTTGGTAGCCAGCATTGGCATTTTAAAGTTGTATCCAATTGACTCCACCCCCGAAGGAGTTGCAGTCAGATAAAATAGCAACAGATTATCGCTGACCTGAAAGTATTTATGCACTTCCTCATTTGGCACAAATTCATTAACAATCACTACTTTATCTTCTAATTTGTATTTTGAAATTAATTCCAGAGGCTTATAGTTGCGCTCATCATCCTGCTTTCTGAGAAACAGTGATTTTGCTATTCCAAACAACTGATTCTTGATTCTTGTCGACCACTTGTTAGTATCCAGGGTTTGCCAGAAGGACTCTCCCACAATGAGTAAACTCACATCTTTTCTTTGCTCCGAAAGCTTTGCAAATGCTTCAATGGCCTGATGTAAACCTTTGTATTTTCTGATAAAACCAAAAAACAGAAACACATGATCTTTTAATCCCAATTCCTGTTTTACTTTGTTTTTGTCAAAGTTTGGATCAGGTTTAAACATATCATAAACAGGATGATACAGCTGAAGAACCGGCTTTGAGCCAACAGGAAGTTCTTTAAAATGCGTCCGGATATCAAATCTCGTTTTTGGGAAAAGTTGCTGAAGCTGTTCGGCTGTCTGACGGGCATGAACCACATAGGAAGCAGCTGATTTAATTCCAAAAGCAGTAAACCGGTTATCCAGTGCACTTCCCTCCTTTTGAATCACAAAATGCAGGTCGAAAACAACTTTTATTTTCTTTCGGATCAGCCTGGAAGCAATAACACCCAAAGGCAAGCCCTGCACCGCAATAGCCCATTGAAACACAACAAGATCAGGTTTAAGCGCAGCAACTTCTTTCACTGTTTTTCTCCAGGTGATGGGATTGTTATAATTTGTCAGGTAATGAACTTTAATCTTTGTTCCTTCCAATTGATCTTTGCGACTTTTTCTATCAATAAAATCCCGTGGAATAATGGCCGGATACTGCTGTGTCCAGCTAACGATATGAACCTCCGTATCTTCTTGTTTATCAAAAGCTTTTGCTAAAGATGTATTATAATTTGCAATCCCACCTTTAAATCTCGGTCCCGGACCAAAACAAATGATTCGTTTCATGCTGTTTCGTCTGAAAATGAACAAGGGAAGACGGTTGTCCTCCCCTGTATTTATTTCTTTTTGAGGTTATTAAGTTGCTTTTCATAAACCCTTGTCATTCCTTCTCTAAGCGAAATTTTGGGTTTCCAACCAAATCGTTCATTCACCAGTTTCATATTAGCATAACGCGAGTGAACGCCAACCGGTTTATCCAGCAGCGGCTTTATCTGTGGCTGATAACCGGCAATATTGGCAAAGAGATCGATCAACTCGAGGAATGACGTAAGTTTTCCGGAGCCAATGTTGTAGGCCGAACCATCTTTTACATTGTCCAGAAGTAAAAAGATAAAGTCGAGCACATCATCAATATGCACAAAATCGCGGCCTTGCTTTCCGGAGCCCCAAACTTCAAAGGGATCTTCCTTTTTTGCTGCACGCGCAGCAATTGCCGGAACAGGATAACTTAACTCCTGATCTTCGCCGTATCCTGAGAATGGCCTGATGCAAACAACCGGCACTCCATAGTGTTGGGCGGCTATCTGCGCTAAAAATTCTCCGGTTAGTTTCGACCAGCCATAGGTCATATCCGGAGTTCCAAGGTTTTTATTGAAATCAATATCTCCTTCCGAAAGTGCAATGGCATCGGTGGTGGTTTGCAAACTTACCGGATAAGCTGCACTTGAGCTGGGATAAAGCACACGCGCGGGCTTGTGTTGTGTGATCCAGTAAAAAAATTCAGCATCAATCGAAAGATCAAGGGCTACCATCATGGGGTCGCCTTCTATTTTCATTCTTCCACCCACAATGGCTGCAAAGTGGAATACATCAGCAAATCGCTCAAAATCAATATTATACTTTTCCTGAATATAGCGTGGATTTTCACGCATATAAAAAAGCAGATTACGAAAGTCGCCTTTCCAAAAGATCAATCTTTTTTCGTTGCCAATTACTTCAGCATCTGCTAATGGCTCTGAAACAAAATCTTCGAGCCATTCGGAAGGATGACGTCCAATAGACAAATCATCCACCATAAATACATGATCCTTGGTGGTTTTCAATAGACGTTTTACCATGTTGCGACCAACAAATCCACAAGCTCCTGATACTAAGTGAATCCTCATTAGATAATATTTTCTGATTTATAATTGATAGTTTCTTTGATATGATAGGATTGTTTATCACGGGTTTGCAACGAGATGAGTTCTGCTAAAAAACCTGTTAGGAACAACTGTGTACCTAAAATCATCGCGAGCAATCCAAAATAAAAAAGTGGTCTTTCGGTCATTCGATATGCTGCCATAAATATCTTGGCATAAGCAAGATAGCCTGCAATAACGAAACCGATGAAAAACAACAAACTTCCCAAAGCCCCAAAAAGATGCATCGGACGTTTTCCGAATTTGGAAACAAAGGTGATGGATAATAAATCAAGATAACCTTTGATAAAACGACTTATGCCAAATTTTGTGCGACCATATTTTCGTTCGCGGTGTTGCACAATTTTTTCGCCAATAGTATGATATCCCTCCCATTTTGCAATCAACGGAATGTAACGATGCATTTCTCCATGTACTTCCAGATCTTTTACCAGATTGTGCGAATAAGCCTTTAATCCGCAATTAAAGTCATGCAATTTGATACCGGAGATTTTTCTTGTTGTGGCATTAAAGAATTTCGAAGGGATTGTTTTCGTAATTGGATCGTGGCGTTTTTTCTTCCATCCCGATACCAGATCAAATCCCTGGTTTGCAATCATTTCGTATAATTCCGGGATTTCATCAGGGCTGTCCTGCAGGTCAGCATCCATGGTAATAACAA
This sequence comes from Bacteroidales bacterium UBA6229, assembly GCA_002440975.1. Taxonomy (GTDB): domain Bacteria; phylum Bacteroidota; class Bacteroidia; order Bacteroidales; family F082; genus UBA5536. Next base: position 2,425 of record DJWN01000021.1, on the reverse strand, counting down.
CTTCACCCTGAGCTATTTTAAAACCCTCATTTAAAGCAGCAGATTTCCCATAATTTCTTCTGAACCGGATGCCTTTAACAGCTTTATTTTCTTTGGCTAAGTTGCAAATAACTTCCCAGGAGGAATCAGTTGAGCCATCATCAACAAAAATTAATTCGTAAGACAAGTGATTCTTTTCAGCCACTTGCAGAATCCAGTTATGGAGCTCCGGCAACGACTCTTCTTCATTTAGTAATGGTACGACTACAGAAACAGCTATCATATCCCCTACCCGATTTGCTCAATAGTTTTATCCTTCTTTATGAAAATGCTTACAATGGCACTCAACACAAGTGCAATGATCGGCGATTTCCATAAACTTTTGACCAGTGCTTTACCAGCATTCATCGAATCCTCAAAACCCTTTATCATGCTTTCCATTGCTTCTTCAGGCACCTTGCCCTCAATCGAAAGCAGAAAATCATCTACTTTTCGAGGCATGTATTCCGGATCGATCACACCATTTTGCAGATAAGTGTAAATGGTGTTGAGATACATTGCAATCAAAACCACAACAAATCCGGCTATCAGCACCTGCAAATAAGTTACTTTCTTGTTTAAATCTTCATCGCGCATCTTATTAGCAGCCATGACCATCATAAAGATGATAAGACCAAAATTTACGATCACAAGTGCAAATCCAACCATTGGGTTGAAGGGAGAAAGATCCAGTGCGTAAATCAAAACTGATATTACCACAAGGATGAGGCCGGTAATCAGGCCATACTTAATTGGTTTTTCAAACGGAATCATTTTTCAGTGTTTTATGTAAATGATCAGGCTTCAATGAAACGGTTTTTTCTCTTGACAAAAATAGCAATAATAAATGCATAAATCACAGCCAGCAGACTGTGAAATATGAGATTAAACAGTGCAAGGAACGATGCAGACAATAATTGGTTAATATTAGATCTCATGGTTTTTATTTCCTGAAGGGAGACATTGCCGATTTGCGTTTGCAGATATTGTTCGACTTGTATTGATCTGTATTTCAGTTCGCTGCTATTTAAGTGCGTGAAAACGAGATAAAGTAAAGCTGCATAAACCCCCGCTGAAAATAATCCTGTTAGTAATGAAACCAGAAATGTTTCAGAAAAATTTATATAACCATCCAGGTATTTATACTTTATCCGGATAGATGCATAGATCATTCCTAATGAAGGAATTAGATACAATAAGACGAATATCCACGAAATAATTTGCCTATTTAATAGCAATAGCAGAAAATAAACGGTAAAGAGTACCAAACCGGTAAATAAACCAGTAAGTACAATTGTCCACCATGTTTTTCCTGAGCCTAGCATTTGGAGTATTATGCGGGTGAAATAATCACAGCTTAAGTTAATTTCATTTTTCCTTGTCCAAGGATTTGAATGCCATCAAATTGCTTACAAATTTAGCCAAAAATGCCATAATTACAAGTAAAAAAGCAAGTCTTGGTTTGTAGGTTTATCAAAAGGTTGTACTTTTGCAGCGGGTAAGTCTTATACGACCAGCTCCTGTTGAATTCCCCCAGGTCCGGAAGGAAGCAAGGGTAGATGGTTGAGCGGTGCGATATAAGTAGCTTACCCATTTTTTATTACTTTTTTCTGAAAACCTCTCAATTGCTTTGCCCAAATTAGTTTAATTTAGCATGTTCTAATCTTCATGTTTATGTTACTAAAAATTTATCCTGAAAATCCAGCTCCAAGACATATTAAGACAGTCATCGAATGTCTGAATGATGGAGGACTGGTAATTTTTCCGACAGATACTGTTTATGGATTGGGCAGTAGTATCCATAAACCCAAAGCCCTTGATAAAGTAGCTCAACTCAAAGGAATAAAGAAAGAAAAAGCCAATTTCTCTTTTATATTTCATAACCTAAGTATGCTCTCGGAATTTACCAAACCTATTGAAAATGAGGTTTATAAACTGATGAGGAGAAATTTACCCGGACCTTTCACTTTCATATTAAATGCTAACAATAGTGTGCCAAAAATTTTTCAGAATAAGAAAAAGACGATAGGCATCAGGATACCAGATGAGAATATCATTTCCACAATTGTTGAGGAACTTGGCCATCCTGTAGCTACCACCAGTATTTTAGACGACGATAAGATTTTGGAATATACGACTGATCCCGAGATAATTCATGAGAAATTCAAAGATAAGGTGGATATAGTGATTGATGGTGGTTTTGGTGGAAATCAACCCAGCACAATAGTTGATTGTACTGGTAATGAATTACTTATTATTCGGGAAGGGAAAGGTGTGTTACAATAAGTCGAAAAAAAATCATGAAATCCTTTGGTTTAAAGGTTTTTTTTATACTTTTGCACCTCCAAAACAAAACGCTGATTCGTTAGCTCAGCAGGTAGAGCATCTGCCTTTTAAGCAGAGGGTC
>DJWN01000082.1 GCA_002440975.1 Bacteroidales bacterium UBA6229 | reverse complement strand
TTATAATAAAAAAGATCATCCCAAATTTATTAATCATTCAACAATACCAACATCTTATTTAATTGATGAGAAGAATATGCTGGTTTATAGATTCAATGGGCTCAAGAGGTGGAACTCAGATTTCTACTATAAAATATTAAGTAACATAGTCTTATCGCCAAATTAAATCACATTAAACCCATTGTAAACATTTTATTTAATCAATTACTTAAAGCAATAATGCCCAGTTGCCAACAGCGACTCATATTGCATGCCTTGCATCAGACAACTTCCTGGCTATCCGCTATTAAGAGACAGTTTTTGAAGGGACAATTATTTATGAGGAAATAATTACTAAAGGTGCTCTGCCCCCTTTAGCATTACTTGCTGCTGCTGAAGGGTTTTGAATACTTTGTCGAATCATTCGACTGTCAACATAGCTTGCCCAACCTGAGTGGGAACATTTCTATTTATTTATTGTAAATGAGGTTAGTTTGAATCTCATAAAAATACAAAACACTTCCTTTGCGTCAAAAAAAAGATGTCCCGTGATAGCGGGATTTAGTTCGACAATATGCTAAAATGACAAAATTACGATGCCCTTACCTTGTGAATATTCATCCCTGCTTTGGCAACAAATTCATAAATTCAAGGATGGCAGCAACACACTGGCAGACAATGCGCTGCCTTGATTGTTGAATTTTCAGGTCGAACTCCTCACTACCAATCTGGTTTTGATTACTTTTTTTATAGGTTTAAAGCTTGTTTCGTTCTCTTCGTTTTTGAGCCTTTTGAGCAACAACTGACAGGCTTCGCGTCCCAGCTCAAATCCAAACTGATCTACGGTGGTAAGCTCTGGCTCACTGATGGCAGCTGATTTACTATTCTCAAAACCAACAACTTTAATATCTTCCGGCACGTGCAATCCAAGGTGTTTGGCCTCTTTGATAATGGCAATGGCAGCCATATCATTCACAGCAAAAAAACCCGTGGGATAGTCGGCCCGCCGCAAAATGTCGTGTGCCGATTTACGGGCACTATCAAAAGTATCAGCCAAAACAACCAAACTTTGATCGAATGGGATATTGTGCTTGAGCAGGGCATCGTGATAGCCCGACAACCGGCTTTTGCCGATAGCCAGATGCTGAGGAGCAGCAAAATGTGCAATACGCTTGCAGCCTTTTTCTATCAGATGATTCACAGCCAGAAAAGCTCCCTGGTAATCATCAGCCACCACCTGATCAGCCTGCAACTCATCGATCACGCGATCGAAAAATACCACCGGAATTTCGTTATCGATCAGTTTCTGGAAATGAGAAAAGTCGTTGGTTTCCTTTGAAAACGACACCAGCACACCATCCACACGGTTGGTAAGCACAGCCTGTGTATTGATTACCTCGCGTTTGTAGCTTTCATTACTTTGAAACACCATCACGCTGTAATCATTTTTGTAAGCCACTTCTTCGATGCCGTTGATGATGGCTGAAAAGAAATAATGCTCAATTTCTGGAATAATCAATCCAATCGTACTGGTAGAATTATTCCGCAGATTCAAGGCAATGCGGTTAGGCCTGTAACCAAGCAAAGCAGCAAGCTCTTTGACAGCTGCCCGTGTTTTTGGGCTGATATCGGGATGATCTTTAAGTGCTCTGGAAACAGTTGAGGTGGATAATCCCAGTTTTAATGCAATATCTTTGATGGTGATCTGGCGTTTCATGTAAAGTGCTTTTTCGATTTTTGGTTTGTTTACAGCATTATATATTGGCTATAAAGATACAAATTTAATGCACTTTAGGATGCAAAAGCAAATTGAGCAATTAATTTCAATCGTTTGCGCAGTAACAATGGAAGCAGGTGAGAGTCTGATTATTGCTGTGTAATACGCGAAACTCCTACTCAAACTCTCCTTCAAGCTGAACGGCCACAGCCTGAAGTGGCTCGAGAATTAGTTCATCACTGACCAGACTTTTTACATCACCAAACAAGACGGTTTTCTTTTTCACAGGTGGAATTGTATAAGTCATAACTTCATCGCTGAGGTTAAATGCCACCAATACCCTTTCGTTCTGGTTTCCTCTGAGATAAACCAATTTTTTATCCTCGGCCAAAACAAAACTGATATCGGTAGTAGCCAGCGATTTGGCAGATTTTCTTAGGCTGGTAAGTAGTTTATAATAGTCATGCATCTCCTGATTAAAACCAACCGTATCAAAACCGGCAATTTGCGACCGGATATTGGAGATTCGCTCCGGTTCAAAACTCAAATCGGGCCACCACAAAGGTTTTCGGCAATCGGGATCGTCGGCTCCCCACATGCCCATTTCCTCTCCATTCCAGATGTGCGGATTGCCGGGAATCGTAAACTGAAACAACAAATAAAGCTTTAACCGCTGATACGTTTCAGCTGAAGGTCTTGCTGTGTTATATTCAGGGTCATCGTTTGGCTTTGCGCGATATTTGTATTTTCTGCGATTCCCGAAAGAGCTCAACAACCTGGGAGAATCGTGTGTAGAAGCCGTATTCATCATCACCTGAATCACTTCGGGCCGAAGTCGCAACCATTGGTAAGTCAGACTGTCAACCAGCTGATCGGCGGTAATATCGTAATCTGTCTTTGCAAAAAAATAACGTGCCGGCCGGTAAACCTGATAAAACATCGCTGCATCAAAAACGTCTCCTTTCAAATAAGGCGAAGGATCCATCAAATGATCAGGGAATTGTTTCCACCACAACTCGCCCACCAGGTAAGCCTGAGGATTGATGCTTCGAACAAACCTGCGATAATCTCTCCAAAAACCCATCGGAACATGATCAGCTACATCCAGTCTGAAGCCGTCAATGCCCCGGCTTGTATCGCCCATAGGTGCCAGCCATCGGCGGCTAACTTCAAAAATATGGGCTTTCGCCTCCGGGTCAAGGTTTCCCTCATATGGAATTCCTGATGAATGCCCAACCCGGGTATCAACCTTTCGCAACTCAGGTAAACTACTTATTCCAATCCATCCGGAGTATTCAAACTCATCCTCTGCAGTGCCGGGATCATCAAAATGTTTGATTTCGTACCATTTGGCGTACGCAGAAGATTCCTGATTTTTTACAACATCTTTCCATGCCCAAAAATCGACCCCTGTATGATTCCACGAATAGTCCAAAATAACCCGAATCCCTTTCTGATGAAGAGCCTCTACAAGATGCAAAAACATTAAATCGGCTGAGGTCCATTGCCAGGTGGCCGGATCAGCCGGATTTTCGGCCATGATCTGCTTCAAGTCACCTTCAGGATCAGGACCAAAGTTTACATCGATATGCCTGTAATTCCGTGCATCGTATTTATGCAAGGAAGGTGCATCATTCAAGGGATTAAAATACACTGCCGTGATTCCCAGGTCAACCAAATAATCAATCTTATCAATCACACCCTGCAAATCGCCACCATATCTCCTGAGCTGTAGCTGCCCGTAAAAATCGGATGACATCTCAGTTGCCCAGTTGTCGGGCTTATACCAATCGGATGTCCAGGGCGTTATGGCCCAATTGGAGGGGATGTCCTCAAAATTCGATGAAACATGCATGGTTTCAGGTGTTGGATCGTTTGAAGGATCGCCATTTCGGAAACGCTCAACAAAGATCTGATACCAAATAACATCCTTTGCCCAATCGGGGGTTGCCTGTAGTGGGTCTTTAGTTTGAGAACCAAGATTTAATGAGACAAGAAACAGCAGCGTAAAAGAGGTAAGCACTTTCATATCACAATTTTTTATTAACTGGTATCGAAACAAATACTCTTGTTAAAAGAATATCCAATATTAAGAAAAATGTTCAGGTATTATCTGATGATGTTGTATCTTTACACGAACCAAAGTTCTAATTTTCTGTTTTTCGAGGCAATTATTGAACCGGAAATTCTTCGAATTGTAAACAACACCAAAAAATACAAAATCATGGGTAAATAAATTGCAACCATAAAGATTCAAGTGTTTCTGCTGTTTTATTACATGCTTTTCGCCTTTCAATTTCGATCATCACACTAAACATCTGATACCCCAAAAAACAAGAAGTAAATCAATAAAACGCAAACAGAAATAATTTCACCGAAAAATGCAATCGTTTGAAATGATCATCATTAATAGATTTTAACAATTTCTTAAACCTTAACATATATGTTATGTATATTTACACAATCGAAAAAAATTGACAAGAATTTTATCACATTAATTCATTCACTAACCTTAAACATCATTTATTTATGAACAAGCATTTTACTTTTCTAAAAGGTGTTATGGTTTTATTACTTGCTGTGTTTTCACTGACAGCCGTCGGACAGGAAATCACAGCAAGTGGAACCGTATTTGACGCCGTAGATGGAAGTTCTTTGCCGGGTGTTACTGTTTTGGTTCAAAACACTACATCTGGCACTACAACGGATATTGATGGTAATTTTTCCATTGATGTCAGTGTAGGGAGCGTGCTGGAGTTTAGCTATGTCGGTTATCAAAAACAATTGGTAACGGTACAATCCTCAGCCAAAATTATTGTTAATCTTGAACCAGCAGTTACCCGGCTTGGCGAAGTTGTTGTGATTGGTTATGGCCAGGTAAAAAAAGGTGACGCCACAGGTTCTATTTCAACAGTAAGTACAAAGGAGTTCAACCGGGGTGTTATCACCTCTCCACAGGATCTTCTTGTTGGTAAAGCTGCCGGTGTGGTAATCACCTCAACAGGAGGTGCTCCCGGAAGCGGATCAACAATTCGTATCAGGGGTGGCTCCTCACTCAATGCCTCAAATGATCCATTGATTATCGTTGACGGAATCCCAATTGACAACCATAACGTTTCCGGAAGTTCTAACTTCCTGTCGTTTGTTAACCCAAATGACATTGAATCATTCACCGTTCTCAAAGATGCTTCGGCCACTGCCATTTATGGATCCCGCGCCTCCAACGGAGTAATATTGATTACCACAAAAAAAAGTACCATAGGCTCACCGCTTAAACTTACCTATAACGGTAATGTATCTATTTCGGCACCTACAGCATTTGTTGATGTGTATTCGGGCGACGAAATGCGTAAGATAGCCTATGATTATCACGACATTTTTGGAGCCGACAGCTACCTGAAACTTGGAAAAGAAAACACTGACTGGCAGGACGAAATTTTCCGCACTGCAGTATCGCACGACCACAATATCGGGCTGTCAGGTTCGTATAAAAATCTGCCCTATCGTGTTTCGTTAGGTTATACCGACCAGCGGGGTATCCTGGAAAACACAGACATGCAAAGAGTTACAGGTGCTGTTAACCTCACCCCATCCTTCTTTGATAACACACTTAAAGTGAATATCAACGCCAAAGGCATGAATACAAATCATAACTTTGGTGATAATGGTGCTGTGGGAAGTTCTATTAATATGAGTCCTACCCGCCCTGTTATGGATGGCAATCCTAACTCAGCCGGCTATTTTCAATGGTCGAATTATGATGCCAACCTGGGCACACCTAATCCGGTGGAACAGGCATTAGCTGCCGACAACCGCTCAGTTGTAAACAGATTCATCGGAAACATTCAATTCGACTATAGCATGCCTTTTGTCAAAGGATTGAAAGCTAATTTGAATTTAGCTACCGACTTCACAAAGAGCGAAGGTCACAACAACCGCCCAACCACTTCACCTTCAGTAATTACCAGCCCATTGTGGGGAAGACTAACCGACTATACGGGCAAAAACAGCAACGACCTGCTTGATTTTTACCTGAGCTATACCAAAGATCTGAAACAAATCCAAAGCCGTATCGATGCTACTGCCGGTTACTCGTGGCAACATTTTAAAGTTGAAGGCGACAATTACACCCGCGGTATTGTTGACGATGCTCACCCGTATCAAAAAACTGATAGTTCAAGCTTTTACAATGAGAATTTCCTGGTTTCATTTTTTGGACGTTTGAACTATACCTTCATGGAAAAATACTTAGTAACTTTCACACTTCGTAACGATGGTTCATCACGTTTTTCGGAAGACAACCGCTGGGGTATATTCCCTGCTGCTGCCTTCGCATGGAAAATCAATGAAGAAGCTTTCCTGAAAGATGTTGAAGTGCTCTCTGATCTGAAATTACGCATTGGGTGGGGTATCACCGGTCAGCAGGATGTTGGTTCTTATTATCCATACATGGCACGGTACATAACCTCATCAGAAGGAAGTTATTACTACATTAATGGCCATTACATTCCAACGCTTAGGCCTAGTGCTTTCGATCCCGATATCAAATGGGAAGAAACCACAACCCAAAACATCGGTATTGATTTTGGATTTTTCAACGACAGGATAACCGGCTCGTTTGACCTCTACAAAAGGGTTACTGAAGATTTGCTTAACGAAATTACAGTTCCAACCGGAAGTAATTTTTCCAATCGTTTGTTAACAAATATCGGTAGTCTTGAAAATAAAGGAGCAGAGTTAAACTTAAATTTGATTCCGATATCAAAACCTGATATGTCGTTAAATATCGGGTTTAACCTTACCTACAATGAAAATAAAATCACAAAATTGCTTGCATCTGACGATCCTGATTTTATTGGTGTACTTTATGGTGATGCTTTCACTGGCCAAAATCAAGTTACCAGGGTTGGCTATCCTGCTTATTCCTTCTTTGTGAATCAACAGGTTTACGATGCCAATGGCAACCCAATCGAAGGTTTATATGTTGACCTTTCGGGTGATGGCGGTGCTGTTGGTGGCGACAATTCAGACAAGTACATCTATAAGAATCCTGCACCAGACTATTTGATGGGGCTATCGTTCTATTTTAACTACAAAAACTTTGATGTTGCTGCTTCCTCACGCATTAGCCTTGGCAATTATGTTTACAATGCCGTTGCAGCAGGAGCCTCTATCGACCAGATGTATCAGATCGGTTACTGGCGTAATCAGACTAAATTACTTGATGACACACGTTTCATTAAAAGGCAGTTCACGAGCGACTATTTTGTTGAAAATGGCTCATTCTTTAAACTGGATAACTTCTCAGTAGGATATACCTTTAATGATTTCTACAAAAAATTGAATGCACGTGTGAGCTTTACGGTTCAAAATATGTTCACTATTACCAAGTACTCCGGATTGGATCCGGAAGTGGATGGTGGTATAGATAACAATTTCTATCCCAGACCACGTACTTTCTTATTAGGTGTGAGCATTGGTTATTAATCTAAAAAACATTAGTTCAAATGAAAAAGAAAATATTAATCCTAGCAGTTATCTTTACTGGTTTGATGGTCGCTTCCTGTATGAAGGATCTCGACGTGAAACCAAAAGATCCAAACACCATTCTCTCCGGAAACCTGTTTGACGATCCTGCCTATATGGAACAGGTGATGGCAAAAGTTTATGCCAGCTTCATTATTGCCGGACAAGGTGCAAACGGCGGTGCTGATATCACAGCCCCCGACGAAAACTTCTTTACTACCATGAGGGCCTTGTGGAATCTTCAGGAATTACCTACCGACGAAGCCATTTGTGCCTGGGGTGATGTGGGTATTGCCGACCTCAACACCCAAACATGGAGTTCGAGTAATCCATTCCTTACGGCTGTTTACCAACGCCTGGGATTGAGTATTACTTATGCCAACGACTTCATCAGACTTACCAGTGAAAGTACCGAACCAGATATAATTCGCTATCGTGCAGAAGCCCGATTCCTAAGAGCTTTGGCTTATTACTGGTATCTCGATCTGTTTGGAAATCCTCCTTTTACTACGGAAGATGACATTGTTGGAAATTTTTACCCTTCACAACTTGATACAGACTTCCAAACTGCCCGTACCAAACTCTTCAACTATATTGTTTCCGAACTGCACAGTATCGAAGACCAACTGGGCGAGCCTGGTTTTTCCTATCCTAATGCAGATAAAGGTGCTGCCTGGATGTTGCTTGCCAGATTATACCTGAACGCTGAAGTTTACACCAAAACAGCAAAATACGACAGTGCACTGATTTATACGAATAAGGTAATCAATAGTGGTGCCTATTCACTAGATCCTGACTACCGCAAAAACTTTAGTGCTGATAACGGCCGTGACGGAGGCAATCAGGAAATGATCTTTGCCTGGGCACAGGATGGAACAAATATCCAGGGTTATGTTGGTACAACCTTTATCATCGAATCCAGCTCCGACGCTGTTTATCTGAGAGCTGAAAAATTTCACGGGCTGACCTCCAATACTAACTGGAACGGAAACAGAGCGACCAAACATTTCCTTAATGTTATGATCGACACTTTGGCTACTTACGGCGGAAATCCTGTTCCATGGGACACCGATCCATTCTTTACCCAAAGTAATGACAAACGGGTTTACCTTAGGGTTAAACAAAGTCCTGATATCCCAAGTGCTTCATCAAGCGGAGATTATGGAATTGGTGTGTACAAATTTACAGCCCGTTATGCCGGCGACACTGTAACACCTCCAAGCAATCTGGCTTATGCCGATACTGATTTCCCGATCTTCCGTTATGCCGATGCCATTTTGATGCGTGCTGAGGCTGCCTACAGAACCGGTGACCTTGCAACAGCAGTTGCTGATGTTAATAGGATCAGAGAGCGTGCTTATGGTAATTCCTCTGGAAATATCACAGCTGGCCAGCTTGATGAGAAATTTTTATTGGACGAACGTGGTCGTGAATTTTATTATGAAGGCCAACGTCGTACTGATATGATTCGTTATGGAGAATTCACAGGAGGGACCTATACCTGGGCATGGAAAGGTGGCGTTTATAACGGAACCCAGACCAGTAATCACCTGAATGTTTACCCCATCCCTTCAGAAGAAGTTGCTGCCAACCCAAATATTGTTCAAAATCCTGGTTATTAACACTTAAAATATAAAACTATGAAAAGTAAATTGATCTTAATAATAAGTGTTATTGCTTTAGCAGGCCTTTTTTCAGCTTGTGAAAAAGACGAGGAAAAAGTGATAATGCTCACTGATCCAAATCCACCCACAATCAATAGCATTCCTGATATGATCTTTGATCGTTCAATGGCATCCGATACCATTGTATTCAAGGGAAATGCTGTGGATCCCGGATTCCAGGCTTCAGCTAGTTATTCATTGGAAGCCGCCGTTGCAGGAACAAACTTTGCTGAGTCTGTTAGAATATTCTCAGGAGTTTCTGTTGATGAAATCAAATTTCAAGTAAGTGACCTGAATGGTATATTGCTCAGACTGTTGCCTGCTGATGTGGAAGTATCGGTTGATTTCAGGATTCGCTCCTTGCTGGTAGTTGATGCCGGTACTGGTGCCCCCGGAACCAGTACTGATCCATTTGAATATTTTTCTGAAACCAAAACAGCTACGGTACTTGTTTATGGATTGCCACGCCTTGATCTGATTGGTTCCGGTGTTGATCAAAAAATTGAATCAGCTGCCGGCAATAGTCAATATAGTGGCTATGTGAAGCTGGATCCTGAACAGCCATTTACCCTGTATAATCCGGATACTGACATCACTTATGGTGCTATTGGTTCAAATCTCGTGGTTGATGGCGATGGAATAATAGCTGATGATTTGGGTTATCATCTTCTTACAGCAGATATAGAAGCACTTACATATAGCATGGAAGCTTATATGATAGGTCTTGTAGGTTCGGCTACTCCTAATGGTTGGGATGCTCCTGACCAAAAAATGGACTACAATCCTGCAAATGGTACCTGGTACATTACGCTTGATTTGATAGACGGACATATCAAATTCAGGAAAAATGATGGATGGGCATGGAATCTTGGCGGAACACCTGACAATCTGACTCAGGGAGGAGACGATATTCCAATCAGTGCCGGTAATTACACCATTACGCTGACTATCATCAATGATGAAACCGGAACCTGTACAATTGATAAAAACTAAATTCTAATACTCGGTCTGCATCACTGTGCTCATAAACACAGTGAGCAGCCGTAGTTTTTTGAAAAAATCACAAATAAAAATATAACTATGAAAAGAATTTCAGCTTATAAAATAATGGGTTTAATGGTTGTGCTAGCCTTTATGGTCGTTGCCTGCACCAAAGAAAACCCGAATGTAAAACTCGATGCCGAGCTTACAACCGCACAGGTTAAAAACGTCACCTCAGAGTCGGCTACTGTGATGGGATTTGTAATAGCTGAAGGCGATGGCATCACCGAAAGAGGTGTTTGCTATAGCACCCAAACCAATCCAACGGTTGAAGACAATAAAGTTGTTTACAACGACGATCTGGATGAGGCCGCCTTTACGGTTACAATCACTGGTCTTAATTATGTAACGACTTATTATGTACGTGCTTACGTGATAACAGCTGGTGGAGTACTGTATGGTGAAGAGTTTAATTTTACCACACTTCCAATTCTTCCAACCGTTACAACAGCAGCCGTATCCGATATTACCGGCACATCTGCAAAAAGCGGTGGTGAAGTACTCACCAATGGCGGTGCCGAAATCACTGCAAGAGGTGTTTGTTACAGCCTCGACAACATGCCTACGATTGACAGTAGTTTATTTACAACAGACGGCACCGGATTAGGCATTTTTGTTTCGGAAATGACTGGATTAATGGATGATACCACCTATTATGTAAGGGCTTATGCTACCAATAGTGCCGGCACGGCCTATGGCGAAGTTTTATCATTCGTAACACCTGAAATCGTGATACTTACCAGAACCTGGTATGTCCCTGGTGATTATGTTGCTGCCAGCTATCCTGAATCAGGAATGAATGACTGGGATCCGGCTACCTCACCCTTTATCCAAAGTCTGGAAACTTCTTCAGATAACCTGGAAGGATATGTGTATATGGCCAATGCCTCCAACCAATGGAAACTGGCAACACAACCCAACTGGGACGGCCCTAACTATGGCGGTGGCGATGGCGTTTTGGATCCTGCTGGTGATAACATTACTTCTCCTGCCGGATATTATAAAATCAATGTGGATGCTGCTACCTTAACTTACACTGCTGTTGCAACTGAATGGGGTGTTATTGGTAGCGCAACTCCGCTTGGCTGGGACGATGAAACTGGTTTAACTTACGATCCTTACACCAAAACCTGGAGAGGCGGATTACACCTTACCGCTGAGGAATTTAAGTTCAGAGCTAATCACGATTGGGCTTACAATTATGGAAGCTCAGCCGGTGACGAAACGCTTAATGATGGTGGCGACAATATTCCGGTGGCTACTGAAGCCGATTATTATATGATCCTCGACTTAAGTAATCCGAATGCTTATACTTATTCAGCAAATTATTGGGGTTTGATCGGAAGTGCTACACCGGGTGGCTGGGATGCCGACCAGGATATGACCTGGGATGCTGTTAACCAATCCATGACCATAACGGTTGACCTCGTTGTTGGAGAGATGAAGTTCAGAGCTAACGACGACTGGGCAATCAACCTCGGCGGAACTCCGGAAGCCCTTGAACAAGACGGGCCCAATATTCAAATCACAGAAGATGGTAATTATACCATCCATCTGTATCTGGCCGGACAAGTGCCAACTTTTTCAATTGAGAAGAACTAAATTTCAACTCTAATACTGATAAAGAGGTTTACCTAAATTGGGTAAACCTCTTTTTTTTGCTGATATACATAGCTGACACAACAAAAGAATAATTTTAAATACAATCCGGATGTCAAAGTTTTTAGGAAAGATAATCTGCCATTCACCATCGAATAAAAACAGATTTCGTACCTTAGAGGAAATTTTTACCGGCATACAAGATGCGGGTAAATTAAATCAAGCGTATGAATATTCAATTTCTTGGAGCTGCAGGTGAAGTTACCGGCAGCAAGCATTTGATCACTACCGATCATGGAAAAAAAATCCTTATGGATTGCGGTTCTTTTCAGGGAAAAGGTCTCGAAACCGACCAGATGAATCGCGAACTGAGCTTTGCCCCCGAAGAGCTGGATCATATCATCCTCACCCATGCCCATATCGATCATTCGGGACTGATACCTTATTATTATAAACAAGGATTCAGGGGATCAGTGATTTGTACCCATGCTACCCGCGATTTGTGTGCGATTATGCTGACCGATTCGGGTTTTATACAGGAACATGATACGCACTGGTTCAACAAGAAAAGATCGCGACAGGGATTGCCACCAGTCGAGCCCATTTACACCCAAAAAGATGCGCAACATTGCATGGAGTTGTTTATTGGGGTAGCACCAAACCGAAAGTTTCGTATCGATAACAACCTGAAGGTGAAGTTTACCAACTCTGGTCATATGTTGGGTAGTGCTGTCGTTACACTCGAAGTGGACGAAATGGGTACTATGACGCGTATTGGCTATACCGGTGATATTGGCAGGCCCGACAATTACCTGCTGCGTCCACCAGATGCCTTTCCACAGTGCGATTATTTGATCACTGAATCAACCTATGGCGACCGGCTTCATCAGGACAAACAAGGTGCTGAAGATGAACTGCTTCGCATTGTTAAATATACCTGTGTTGAGAAAAAAGGCAAGCTGATCATTCCTTCATTTGCCATTGGCAGAACACAAGAGGTAGTTTATTTGCTGAATAATTTTTACAACGAAGGAAAGCTGCCACGAATTCCCATTTATGTGGATAGCCCGCTGGCGGTAAATGCAACGGATATTTTCAGGATGCACTATGATCAGTTCAATTTTGAAGTGCAGCAGGTGATGGAAAATGATAACGATCCTTTTGGATTTGGCACCTTGCATTACATCAAAAACGTGAACGACTCCAAAAAACTGAACCAATCAAAAGAACCTTGTGTGATCATTTCTGCTTCGGGCATGATGGAGGCCGGAAGGGTAAAGCATCACCTGGCCAACAATGTGGACAATCCGGCAAACAGCGTATTAGCCGTAGGTTATTGCGCACCCCGGACGCTGGGTGCCAGAATCTTAAGCGGAGAAAAAGACATTTCTATTTTCGGTAATCCACACCATATCAAAGCTGATATTTATAAGATAGATGCATTCAGTGGGCATGGCGACTACAAGGAAATGTCAGATTACCTGGAATGCCAGCAAGCCGACAAAATCAAGAAACTCTTTTTGGTTCACGGAGATGAAGAAGCCCGGGAGCATTATGCCAGATTACTGAAAAAGAAAGGTTTTAAAAACATTGCACTGCCCGAACATCAGGAACAATTTGAATTGAAGCCTGCATAAGAATGTTGTATTATTAATGCAGGAATAAACTTTTGCCATCACAAAATGTTCTGACTGGAGTTGTTTTTCAATCCGCTAGGAGTGGTTAAAAAGCTTTAAAAATTATCCCTTTAACTGAGCCATACAGATTAAATGCCTCAAAAAATGTATTTTTGTCCACCATTAAGGAGGCTCAACCTATGATTGCATTGTACAGAAAGGAAATCAGCAGCTTTCTCAGTTCGCTGATCGGATATTTGGTGATTGCCGTTTTTTTGCTCATTACGGGTTTGTTTTTGTGGGTTTTCCCCAACGAATTTAACATACTCGATTTTGGCTATGCCAATCTCGACGGCTTGTTCATCCTGGCACCCTTTGTTTTTCTGTTTTTGGTTCCGGCCGTCACCATGCGCAGTTTTGCTGATGAGAAACGCTCTGGCACCATCGAGCTTTTGCTTACCAAACCCATCTCCGATTTTCAGCTGATAATGGCCAAATATCTGGCCAGCCTTACGCTTGTTGCCATTGCACTATTGCCCACACTGCTTTACTATTTTACTGTTTATAAATTAGGTTTACCACCCGGAAACCTGGATGCCGGCGGAATTTGGGGTTCTTATATCGGTTTGTTTTTTCTGGCTGCTGCTTTTGTAGCTATCGGAATGTTTTCGAGCGTGCTAACCGACAACCAATTGGTCGCTTTTATCCTGGCAGTTTTTGTGAGTGGCTTTATGTACCTGGGATTTGAAATGATTTACAGTCTGTCGCTTTTCGGCCCGATTGACTTGTTTATCCGCAACCTGGGCATCGCATCACACTACAGCTCGATTAGCCGCGGTGTTGTTGACAGTCGTGATGTACTTTATTTTTTGAGTGTGATTGCTTTGTTTTTAAGTTTCACAAAACTAAGTTTGGCAAGTAGAAAATGGTAAAAAACAATACAGAAAAACATTCCGGTTCATCGCGGGCCAATTCACTCCGTACTGCCCTTTCAGAATTTGGGATTGTGATTGTGTTGATTATTTTACTCAACATCATTGGCAGTTTTGTTTTTACCCGCATCGACCTCACCAGCGAAAAAAGATACACCCTTTCGAAGGCTACGCGCGACATTCTTACCCAGTTGGATGATTATGTGTATTTCAGGGTTTATCTGGAGGGCGATTTCCCTGCTGGTTTCAAAAAATTAAGACGAGAAACCCGTGAGATGCTGGATGAATTCAGGGCTTATAGCAAGTTTGTGGAATACAAATTTGTTAATCCCTCCGAGAGTACTGACGAGCAAGATCGGCAAGCCACTTATCAATTATTGGTTGAAGCAGGCCTCAATCCTACTGATTTGCAGGTACGTACCAACGAAGGCATGAAAAACCAGCTCATCTTTCCCGGAGCACTGGTCAATTACCGCGACAAAGAACTGGCTGTTGATTTTCTGGAAACCCAGCTAAATATGAGTCCCGAAGCTGCACTGAATGCTTCAGCACAAAACCTTGAGTACAAACTCGCTGACATCATTAACAAAGTAACACGGCTACAACAACCCGCCATAGCCCTTATCGAAGGACATGGCGAACTGGATGAAGATCATCTTTATGATTTTACGCAAACACTTTTGCAAAATTACCGGATTGATTTTATTACCCTTAATGGAAGGCTTAACGCTTTAACACGCAGAACCGAACCCGACAAAAGCGGAAGATCAGACATCCTGCTAAACTATGATGCCATCGTAATTGCACAGCCACAGCAGCCTTTCGATGAAAAAGACAAGTTTATTCTGGATCAGTATATCATGCATGGAGGCAAGGTGCTTTGGATGATCGATCCGGTGAAAGCTTCGATGGACAGCCTGAAAACGGCTGAATCAACTGTTGGGGTAGATTTGAATGTTAACCTTGATGATCAGCTTTTTAAGTATGGGGTAAGGCTCAACAAAAACCTGCTGCTTGATCTGAATGCGGCTGCGCTGGGCATCAGGACCGGAGAATCAGGCGGCAGACCACAGATTGACTTCTTTAGGTGGTATTATTTTCCTTTGCTCGAAGCGGCCTCCGGACATCCAATGGTAAGAAATATGAATGCCGTAAAAGCTGAATTTGTTAGCAGTATTGATACCGTGATTCGCGAAGGCATACGCAAAACTCCTTTGCTCAAAACATCAGGTTATACCCGTATTGCTGGCACACCGGCACTCATTTCTCTGACCCTGTTGCAAAGCGATCCTGATCCCAGGGTTTTCAACCGAAGCGGACAAACAGCTGCCTGGCTCCTCGAAGGTAAATTTCCTTCATTATATGCCAACCGTATGCCTGCCGAGATAAGTACAAGCGGCGAGATTGGTTTTAAGGAAGAAAGCAAACCAACAGCCATGATTGTGATTGCTGATGGCGATATGGCCCGCAACCAATTTCATTTGCAACAAGGCTATCCGCTACCACTGGGCTATGACCAATATACCCGTCAGACCTTTGGAAACAAGAACTTCCTTTTGAATGCAGTGAGCTATCTGGTCGAGGGTGAAGGGCTGATTAGTATTCGCTCGCGCGAACTGAAACTTCGGCTGCTCAACGCTAATAAAGTCAGTGCCCAGCGATTGCAATGGCAACTCTTTAATACTGTTTTGCCAGTTTTGTTTATCTTACTGAGCGGATTGCTTTTTGCGTGGCTCAGAAAAAAACGTTTCACACGATAAAATAGAATCAAGCTATGAGTAAAAGAAAAAGTTATATTGCAATTCTCCTGTTATTACTTGCATCAATCGCTGTTTTACTGGTTTGGAACAACCGGTACCTGTCAACCCTCGAAGGCGCAGCAGCCGATTTTGCGGTATATGATACGGCATCTGTTACAAAAATTTTTCTGGCCGACCTTGATACCAATACAGTATTGTTGGAGCGAAAAGCAAAAGGCTGGGTTTTAAACGGAAAATACAACGCACACCCACGTAAAGTGGATCAGATACTAACTACGATGTATCGCATTCGTGTGCGCAATCCTGTTTCGCTGGCAAGCCATGCCAATGTTGTTGGTCGCCTGGCAAGTATTGGAGTTAAGGTTGAAGTCTATCAAAACATACATCGGATCAATCTTTTCGACAGGATAAAGCTTTTTCCACGAGAAAAACGAACCAAGGTATATTACGTTGGTGATGTTACAAAGGACAATTTAGGAACCTATATGCTTCGCGAAGGAGCCGATCAAGCCTTTGTTACTTATCTGCCCGGATTCAGGGGTTTTGTGATGACACGTTATACCCCGGTAGAAGACGACTGGCGAGATCACACCATATTTAATAAAAATCTTGCTGATATTAAGTCTGTTACTCTCGAGTTTAATGAAGAACCCTATCAGAGCTTCCGCATCGAGAATGTAGGCAAACACAGCTACAAACTGATACGTACTGCTGATCAGTTTGAGGTGCCGGCATACGATACTTTGCGCGTATTGAACTTTCTGACTGCCTTCCACGATGTGCGATTCGAATCTTTATTAACGAACTCCCTGCCACCCAAACGACAGGATTCGATTATTAATTCGCCTTTTATGCACCGATTAACATTGGTAACGCATCAGGGCGATACACAACAGCTGACAACTTACCGTAAATTAGTGTATTACGAAAATATCGGGCTCTCAATAGAGGATGCCGAAGAAGACTTTGACCGTTTGTATGGCTTGCTCGATAACGGGAAAGATTTGGTTTTGCTGCAATACTTTACTTTTGACAACCTGCTCAGGCCAGTGATTTATTATGAGCTTGGAGGGCCGGCAATGTAGTGATTGTTAGCGTGTTTGGCATTCATAATAAAGACTATTCTATGCAATGACAGCATAGTGTATAATCCGTCCAGATTTGAATTGACTACTTCCGAAGCAGACCAATGCCAAGCACCACCAAACAAGCAGCAAGCAGGAGCATACCCACATAAACCATAAATATCATGGCATTGGGCTCGGTGCGGCCTGAACCTGCAGCAGCAACAAAAAAACCACCACTCACTAAAACTGCTGAAAAGGGGAATCCAATCCTCACAATCCATATCCACATCGCGCCCAAATGGCAGTGATCGGCCAATATCTGTGCAATTATCGCGAGTATGATAAGCATCCCGGCATGACCATGACCTGCCCTGAACATGCCCACCTGAAAACTGGTGAGCTCAAACTGTTGATGGGCACCGGATAAAAGATTGAGTATGAAGTTCCCGCCAAAAATAATCGTTGGCACTGTAAGCAATACGATACCCGACATGGTTTTCGATTCTCTTGTCATGCTCAGTAGTTATGCTTTTGATTCTTTTACTTCAAGTTTAAAGCCAACACCATGCACATTGCTGATGGTGACATTCGGATCTTCACGCAGATATTTTCTGAGTTTCACGATAAAAACATCCATGCTGCGACCAATAAAATAGTCGTTATCGCCCCAGATCGTATGCAAGGCTTCATCGCGTGTGAGCACCTGATTTTTATGTTCACACAACAATTTGAGCAGTGCAGCCTCTTTACGGGTAAGCTTTTGATCGCCAAAGTCGGAATGCAACAAAAGGTTTTTTGCATCAAAACGAAACTTGCCCAGCTGAAACTTTTCCTCTTGTTGCTGCTGTAATTGCTTGATGCAACGACGCATGATAGCTTTGATACGAAGGTGCAATTCATCCGTGCTAAAGGGCTTTGTAATGTAATCGTCGCATCCCAACTGAAAGCCTTTCAAACGGTCTTCTTTAAGCGACTTGGCGGTTAAAAAAATAATCGGAATGTTGGGGTTGTGCTTTCTGATTTCCTGGGCTAGTGTAAATCCATCCATTTTTGGCAACATCACATCCAAAATACAAAGATCAATGTTTTGATTTCGAAAAATTGCCAGTCCCGCCAAACCATCGGAAGCTGTTACTGCTCGATAATTCATCAACTCTAGAAAATCCTTTAAAATCATATTTAGATTTGAATCGTCCTCAACCAATAAAATTGAGAGTTGTTCAGCGTTTGTCATTGTTTTGCGTTTTTTCCCACAACAGGTAGTTGTACAACAAAAGTACTACCTTTATGCAATTCACTTTCAACCTGCACTTTTCCGCCATGCAGTTTTGCGACTTTTTCAACATAATAAAGGCCTATGCCAAAGCCTTTTACATCATGAATATTTCCGGTATGAACCCGGTAAAAATTTTTAAAGATTAAATCGATATCTGTTGCCGAAATACCGATTCCGTTGTCAATTACTGCCACCCGTACATTTTCCTCATCCCTGCTAAGCTCAATTTGAATCTGAGGAATCTTATCATTGTATTTCAGGGCATTATCAATCAGGTTCGAAAACAACTGAGCCAGATGCAAACGATCACCTTTTATATAAACCTCATTGCCCGGCGATTTCAAAGTAATTTTTCCACCCACATCTTCGGCTCTGATGTTAAATCCTTCTATCAAATCAGCAAGTAGCTCACCCATATTAAAATGATTTGGCTGCAGTTGTATTTCATTTCTGTCGAGTAGCGCGATCTGCAATATTTGCTCAACCTGATGCTGTAGTCGCTCATTCTCGTGATGAATCACCCGCGCATACGACTGGACTTTATCCAGATTCTGAAGCACCATAGGTTTTGATAACATTTCGGAAGCCAGGTTGATGGTTGCCATCGGAGTTTTAAACTCATGCGTCAGATTGTTGATGAAATCATTCTTCATCTCTGAGATTTTCTTCTGTTTAATCGCTGTATTCACGGTGTACCAAAAACCAATTATCACCGCAAGCAGAAACAAAGCCGACAGCAACATCCAAACTGACAGTTGAAAAAATAGCTGCTGTGATTTGCGCGGAAAATACATGCTGAAATAATAATCGCCTGGGCTAAACAAAGCCTCAATACTTTGCTGATGTTCCGATATATAAAGCTCATCAACATACAGCCTGGCATTTCCCATCACCAAACGTTGATTGCCTCGGTTGTAAATCATATATTCATAAGCATCGCCCACACGCATGCACTGCATCTCTGCCTTGATCAGCGAATCGAGCACCTTTGGTGAAATTACATCGGAAACCTCTGTTTTCTCATTCAGACAAGGGTGGATTGAATTCAGCTGTTTGATAGCCGAATCAGTTTGATCTTCCAGCAACCTGTTCAAAACAGATTTCATAGCGATACGCACGCTGTTATCAAACTGTTCTTCTTTAAGCTCAATAGCATTACGCATCCAATACACCTGCATCACAACAACGCCAAGCAATGCCACAAAAGCCAGTATGATAATGGTGTTAAAAAGTCTTATATTCATAATTCAAAACCAGAGCGAAATCCAAAGCAAACTTAAACTAAAATGTTCATAATGAAATAAATTTCATCTTTAGCAGAGCTCTAAGCCAATAAAACTCACAGTTTAACATTTCATTAACAGTTATTAACAGCCGCTTAACAAGCAGTGCCTCTCTGCAAACGTACATTTGCTCTAGTTAAAATCCAAAAAAATACTGATATGAAAAAAACCGCTTTAATTCTCTCTTTCGTTGCATTTTTTGCCTTTGGAACTGCTGGAATACAAACTGTTGTTGCCTCAAATAATGCTGAAATAGCCCTTAATCAGGACGGAAACAAAAAAGACGACAAAAAGAAAAAGACTAAAGATTCCAGCTGCAAAGATGCAAAATCTTCATGCTGCGATACAAAAGCAAAAAAAGAAGCCTGTGGAGATGATAAAAAGGCTGAAAAGAAATAATCCTAATCCCAACGTTTTGTTTTAATTTGGTTTGGGCCTTCCGATGTGATATCGGGAGGCTTTTTTCATTACCATACTATTATTTTGCTACATTTGCTCGCTAACAACAAAGAATGACATCAAAAATCCACTATACCGGCGACTTACGAACCGAGATGACCCACCTGCAATCCGGAACAAAAGTGCTTACCGATGCACCTGTTGATAATCAGGGACGGGGAGAAGTGTTTTCGCCAACCGATTTAGTAGCCACAGCACTTGGAAGTTGTATGCTAACCATTATGGGTATCGCAGCACGTGAGCATGGTTTTACGATAGAGGGCACTCAGGCCGAAGTAACCAAAATTATGGCAGCCAACCCGAGAAGGATTTCCGAGGTACAGATCCGCTTGCTTTTCCCGGAACATCGCTACACCGATAAACAGAAAAAGATTCTGACAAAGATTTCGCAAAGCTGTCCGGTTGCGCTAAGTCTGCATCCCGATTTAAAGCAAAATATTGAATTGGTATTTATTGATTAGGTATGCATATCAATTTAATACCACATACCAAAGGAAAACAACAATTAATTGTATCACAGAAAGATACCGCGGTGCCTTATGGATCAGGACTGGTGCCTGTATTGGCCACTCCTGCTATGATCGCCTTGATGGAATTGACTGCACATACAAGCATACAACAACAGCTCCCTGACCAGCTCACCACAGTAGGTTATGCTGTTGACATGAAGCATCTTAAAGCAAGTAAAATAGGAAATACGGTTGTTTGTGAAAGCGAACTGATCAAGGTAATTGACCGAAAACTGGTGTTTAACCTAACCTGGACAAGCCAGAACCAAACAGGTTTTTAAAAGTTGGTGAAAATTATTTTCTTCTGTAATGCTTATCAATAGGGAGATGCAGAAAGTCGTTAAAAATATTATGCCAAAAAAAACAACAAAATAAAAGATACGGTACTAAAGGTTTGGGACGAAGGTGTTTTGGCCGGACAAGGTACGCACATTCGTTACATTATTGAAAAGTCAAAATTTTTTTGACACATGAATCACTTTTTATTAACCAAAATCAACAACAATGAGAATAATTACAAAAATCCTGCTGAGTAGCATTTTTCTGATGATTTTGTCCTTTTCATCTTGTAAAAAAGATGATAAAGTCAGTCCGATGTCCTGCAACTTAAAGACTAGTTCTACCGAATTTACTGAAGAAAGTATCAATGTAACCTACAAGCTTGAGGTGGATGGTGATTATACGGTCACTAGTTTTTACTACTATGATGAAACCGGCAAGGTGGAAATGCAAAATCCCGAAGTGCCACAGAATTTCACCGTAACCCTCAGCTCACAAAAGAAGATGGAAGCAGGAGCTGTAGGAAATGTTACTAATGGTTTTATAAAAGTTTCCTTTGAAGCGACAGCACCAGACAGCGAATACACCTCTTACGACCAATGTTCACAGAGTTCAAACTAATATTCTGTAAATCTGAATCATTACGGCCTGGGATAAAAGTAAATTTTAGCGTCTGTAATGATTCAGATTGTATTAAATTTTTCACAACCCGCTTCGTGAATGAAATGTCTGTTGATTGGTATTTCTCTAAAGCACAACCCATTCTGGGTTGATGGGGATTCTCTTTCATTTAATTGCTACAATAGCACAACCCATTCTGGGTTGGTGAATATGCTCTTTCAATAACTTATTACTACAAGAGCGCAACCCTGTCTGGGTTGGTGAAATTTCTCCCTTTCATGTGTTTATTGCTACAAAAGCGCAACCCATTCTGCCTGCCTGACTGACTGACTACACTAAGTTTATCTGCTAAAGGCAGGCAGGGTTGCTGAAATTTCGCTTTCATGTGTTTATTGCTACAAAAGCTCAACCCATTCTGGGTTGATGGGGATTCTCCTTCATTTAATTACTACAATAGTATAACCCATTCTGCCTGCCTGGCTGAATACACTAAGTTTATCTGCTAAAGGCAGGCAGGGGTTGGTGAAACATCTCCATCATTTACATGTTTCAAGGACACAACCGAATCAGCATCGAAGCTATTCTAAATGCCTGCCTGAACTAACAAGCTGCATTGGATCAATTCTGACATGGTTTTGCCAGGGAATATTTACGCAAACAAAAGAACCCTGAAGAGCATGTCCCGATAGTATCGTCGGGAGGTTCTGGCTATTGTACCAAAAAGGGTGTTCATTGAAATCATAAACCCTGAAGGGGTTTTGCTATAGAATTAATTGATAACTCAACTCATTCTGCCTAAATTCAGTAGCCGATAGGGGTTGAATTCAATTAAAATGACTTGATGAACTTAGATGCACAGTTGAGAAATACGGCAAAATTTAACCCATAATCTGTACTCAAAATAAATACTTTGAATGGGTTCTGGCAAAGTTTTTTTGGAATCCTTAGCCAAATAAAAGAACCCTGAAGAGCCTGTCCCGATAGTATCGTCGGGAGGTTCGGGCTATTGTATAAAAAAAGGTCTAA
>DJWN01000006.1 GCA_002440975.1 Bacteroidales bacterium UBA6229 | reverse complement strand
TATATACACCTCCAATATCATCCGGATCGGCAATTTTTAACCAGCTGCTACCGCTATTTGTAGTTCTGTAAATTCCACCTAAGCCCCCAATGAAAATCGGATAGCCATTTGTAGCGTTCCCACTTGTTGCAGCGTACCACGTAAATGGATCGGAAGGGTGGAAAACAGCATGAACGCAGCCTGATGATTCCCATGTAACATCTGTGTTGGCATTCTGCCAATGCTCTCCAGTATCGTCACTAAAAAATAAACCTCCTGAAAGCGAACCTGTTAACATATACTTTGTGTTTAAAACTGTTCCATCATCGTAGATGGTAACAAACTCCACAGGACCTGTTCCTTTAAGGTGCCCATGTCCATTATCGCTTGCTGTGTAAGGCCCAAGTTCATGCCATGGTTCAGATGAAAAGTAATCATACTGTGAGCGGGTTGAGCCATGATATAGTTCTTCTTCCTGGAAATATCGGTCAAAATCACCATGAGGCGATAGCCTGGGATCCCAGAGCCGGGTAAATCTTTTAAACTCCCGATAATCGCTTCCTCCTGAATAATAATCTTCTTCCGGTATTACAAGCTTTAAACTATCCAGGTAATGCTGCATTTCCTGTTTAAAAACATAATAGTCCATCCCGGCCGAAAATTGTGAGAGGTGTTTACTCATTTGAGCCTGAATTTGTGTTTGCATTCCAAAGATAAGTATAATAAAAACTATACCTACTTTGATAAGGGGTTTAATTGCATTAATCATTTTTTTAAATGCAATTCTTTTCTAAAAAATGTAGTTTTCATAATAATTGGATTTTGATTAAACAATTGCGCATATACCGGCGCATTAAATTGATGTGAGAGGATATATAAATAAATAGGTAAGCCAATTGATTGGAAAGACAGCAGAATTGAACTGTGACCTTTAGTACAGGAAGTGTGTGTGAAATTGGGGGGTGGTAAATACTTGTATTACAGCATTATATATAATCTCAATAAGCTGTTGCTTTAGCTTTTTGGCTATTTGTGCAAGTTTTTTTTGGAACTGCCGGCAGCAAAACATAAGGCAGGTTGTTTTGGTTTGGGGGCTAAGATAAGGCATTTTCGGTTGGTTGTCAAGTAGGTTTGTGATTGTTTCATGCAAGATTATCCTATAGCTCAGTTAATGGGGTGTTCCTAAAAAATATTGACAAATTCAATTTTAAAAAGTAAATTTGTCAAAAAAAAAACCAGGCTATGATTGCCCGAACACTCACTCAAAAAATACTTGCGCTTGCAAAAGTTTTTCCGGTGATAACCGTCACTGGTCCACGTCAATCGGGGAAAACAACCTTACTGAAAGCTATTTTCCCCGACAAACAATATGTTAGTCTGGAAGATCCTGATACGAGGATTTTTGCGCAAAACGACCCACGCGCATTTTTAGCCAATCTACCTGATGGCGGCATACTGGATGAAGTTCAGCGGGTTCCGGCTTTGCTTTCCTACCTTCAGACCAGAGTAGATCAAAATCAGATTATGGGTGAGTTTATTTTATCAGGCACGCAGAACTTACTGTTGATGGATCAGCTGTCGCAAACGCTGGCCGGGCGAACAGCACTTTTAAAACTACTTCCGCTCAGCAATTTTGAATTGGAAGCCACTGAATATGCTGACCAGAATTGGGAAGAGCGAGTCATTAACGGAGGTTATCCCAGAATTTATGATAAAAATATATTGCCATCCGATTTTTATGCTTCCTATTTTGAAACCTATGTCGAAAGAGATGTACGCCAGTTGAAAAACATTCAAAACCTTGATCTTTTTACCAAATTCGTTATGCTTTGTGCCGGACGGACAGGACAATTGCTCAACATCACTTCGCTGGCAAATGATTGTGGTATATCGCATCATGCTGCACAATCGTGGCTTTCGTTACTTCAAACCAGTTATGTGATTTTTCTGCTTCAACCTCATTTTGAGAATTTCTCCAAACGTATCGTCAAAATGCCCAAACTCTATTTTTACGACACAGGCCTCGCCGCTCATTTACTCAAGCTGAACGAAGCTGAACAACTCAAAACACATTACATTAGAGGAGGACTTTTCGAAAACATGATACTTAATGAAATTCAAAAGCATTATTATAATCAGGGAAACAATCCACCCATTTATTTTTGGCGCGATCAAACCGGTCATGAAATTGATTGTATGATCGAAAGTGCTTCCTGCTTCGACTTGATTGAGATAAAATCAGCCATGACATTTCAGGAAGAATTTTTAAAACAAATTCGCTATTTCCGCAAACTCAATAATAACAAAAAAACTACCACGGCTAAAATTGTTTATACAGGAGACTTTCACAGAAAACAAGATGAATTTGAACTACTACCCTGGAATAAGCTATATAAAAGCCTAAACTGACAAACTTGCATTTTTGTCTTGCTTGACCTATTTTTGTCCATCGAAATCGTTTGAAATGATTTATCAACCTTCATCCAAACACACTTACCTCAACATAAAAAGGCGCGACAGCTTTTAAAGTTCCATTTTTGGTGCCCTTCTCAGGGCTTGTTTTCTTTTATTTATTCACCTTAAATACCAAATATTATGGAACTCCCTTTTGCAGAATCCTACAAAATTAAAATGGTTGAACCTGTGCGTAAAAACACCCGTGCCGAGCGCGAGCAATGGATCAAAGACGCAAAATACAACCTCTTCAACCTGAAAAGCAATCAGGTTTTTGTTGATTTACTTACCGACTCGGGCACTGGTGCCATGAGCGACCGGCAATGGTCGGAAATGATGCTGGGCGACGAATCCTATGCCGGAGCCAGCTCCTACTACAAACTGAAAGAAGCCATCAGCAACATCACCGGCTTCCCTTATTTTTTGCCCACCCACCAAGGCCGCGCAGCAGAGAATGTGCTTTTTTCGACTCTGATCAAACCCGGTGACCTTATTCCGGGCAATGCCCATTTCGATACCACCAAAGGACATATCGAATTTCGGAAGGCAACCGCTGTGGATTGCACCATCGACGAAGCGTCCAATACCACACTGGATCATCCCTTCAAAGGGAATATCGATCTGAAAAAACTCGAAAAAGTGCTGGCCGGAAATCCGGTTGAGCGTATCCCCATGATCATCATTACGGTTACCTGTAATTCTTCGGGCGGACAGCCCGTTTCGATGGCCAACATCAAAGCCGTGAGCGAGATGGCCAAAAATTATGGCGTAAGGGTAATTTTTGATGCTGCCCGTTTTGCCGAAAATGCTTATTTCATCAAACAACGTGAAGCAGGTTATCAGGAAAAATCCATTCGCGAAATTGTGCTGGAGATGTTTTCGTATGGCGATGGCTTGACGATGAGCAGCAAAAAGGACGCCATTGTAAATATGGGCGGTTTTATCGCTTTGCGCGATCAGGGACTTTTCCGTGAAGCAAGCACCTTTAACATTATGTTTGAGGGTTTTATCACTTATGGTGGCATGTCGGGGCGCGACATGAATGCCCTGGCACAAGGGCTTTATGAAGGCACCGAATTCGATACCCTCGACACCCGCATCAAACAGGTTGCCTATTTGGGAAAACTGCTGCATGAGGCCGGCATTCCGGTACAATATCCGTTTGGCGGACATGCCATTTTTGTGGATGCCAAACGCTTTTTACCTCAATTGCCCAAAGAGCAGTTTGCCGCACAAACACTGGCTGTTGAATTGTATGTGGAAGGAGGCGTTCGTGGTGTTGAAATTGGCGCAATCCTGGCCGACCGCGATCCGGTTTCACGTGAAAACCGCTATCCGGAACTGGAACTTTTAAGGCTGGCCATCCCAAGACGCACCTACACCAACAACCATATGGCGTATGTGGCTGCCGCACTGATTAATGTTTGGGAAAGACGCAATCAGATTACCTCAGGCTACAAAATAACTTACGAAGCCCCGATTATGCGGCATTTTACTGTGGAACTGGAAAAAGTTTAGCACTGTAATCAATCTGATACTTCACATTTTAAGTGGGGATTATGTGCGAAAAACCACATTATCCCCACTTATTCTTACACGTTTATAGTGCTTTTTTATAAAGCGTTTCTTTTCAAATGTCCATAATCAAAACTTACTAAAGCTGGTTCAGCAAAATGAAATTTTACGGGGGTAAAAGTGGTATTTACATTAATAAGTGGTATATTTGTGAATATTTTCCAATAATCGACACTTATTTATGAAAAGAACTATTGAATCTCACTTATTAGATTGGAAGAATAAAGAAAACCGATTACCATTAATTATACGAGGAGCCAGGCAAGTTGGTAAAACATATATCATGAAATGGCTGGGACAACATCATTTCAGCCAATTTGCCTATTTCAATTTTGATGAACGACCGGAGTTGAGGGAGTTTTTTCAGCGCAACAAATCATCCGGGCGTATTCTTTCTTCCTTGTCCTTGATAAGTGGTATGCAAATTGATGAAAATACGCTTCTTATCTTAGATGAAATTCAGGAAGCTCCTGAAGTTTTAAGTGCCTTGAAATATTTCGCAGAAAGTAAACCCAATATACCTGTCATTTGTGCGGGATCATTACTTGGGATATTGTTACACCAAGGCCATTCTTTTCCGGTTGGTAAAGTAGAATTCTTATCACTTTTTCCCATGACATTTCGGGAGGTAATTCCCTATTGGGATTCGAAAGCAGCAAAGATGCTGCAACAGCTAAATACCATTGAACCCATTCCAGACTATTTCTACAATGATTTGATTGATCATTTTAAAAAGTATCTGATAACCGGAGGCATGCCTGCTGTAGTGAACGACTTTAATACTAATCACAACTTTGAAAATGTAGATTCATTGCTGGAAAACCTTTTACTATCATTCAAAGGCGATTTTGCCAAGCATCCGGTAATGACAAATATTGCAAAAATTGGCCTGGTATTTGATTCTTTACCTTCTCAACTGGCTCGTGAAAATAGAAAATTTGTTTACCAGCTGGTCAGGACAGGTGCACGTGCACGAGATTATGAAGATGCCATTCAGTGGCTGATCAATTCAGGCCTTGTTTACCAGATTTATAGAAACACAAAACCTGCGCTGCCTTTATCGGCTTACGATGACTTAAACGCCTTTAAACTTTATATGCTTGATGTAGGGCTTCTTCGCAGGATGGCAAAGCTCTCACACGCGGCATATGCTGAAGGCAACAGACTATTTACAGAATTTAAAGGGGCTATGATGGAGAGTTATATTCTACAAAGCATTGTAACACAATTTGATACACTTCCAAGATATTGGACTTCAGGAAATGCTGCAGAAGTGGATTTTATACTTCAGTTTCAGAATGACTTGATTCCAATAGAAGTGAAAAGCGAAGCAAACATCAAAAGCAGAAGTTTAAATCTTTTTCAGCAAAAATTTAAACCCAGATTGAGAATCCGCTATTCCTTAAAAAACTTACAATATCGCGATGGATTATTAAACATTCCTCATTTCTTGTCGGATTACACCAATGAAATTATTAAAATGACTGGCGAAACCAAAATAAAAAGTTAAAGTTTAAAGCGCAATCACACTGTTTTCGGCATCGCCAAAGGCTGTTCCGGCTTGTGCATCGGCTTCGGTTTCGTTGAACCAGCGGCTGTTATCAGCCAGGTAACGAAACTGATAGTTGGCACCAACCGGCAATTCAACTGTATGACTGAAAGAACCATCTTTGAGGGCCTTCATCACATCAGTTTTTGGATTCCAGTCGTTGAAATCCCCAACAACAGCAATCTGACCAGCATCTTGTGCCTCTTCTTTGGATACTTTAAAACTTATTTTAGCAACAGGTTTTGTTTTCAGGATTTGTTTCTTGATACTCATGATAAATAGTGGTTAGTTTAAAAGTTAATCTGTCAGTCTTTTGACATTCAGTGTGCAAAGCTACATTCAAATTTAGATGGTCTCCAAATTAAGGTGTTAAGCATTTATTAATTAAACTATTGATTTAATGAATTTTATATACCATAACCAGGAAATCAAAAACTACAGCAATCGGTTTCGGACTGCATATTTCAATCACTTTTTATTCAATAACTTAAATGATAAGCAGGAATTAATATTTTCCAGGATTGCGTAACAATGGTTAATTTTGTAAGAATCTGTAGTGCATGAAAAACAACTGATTTATGCCACGAATAAAATTGTACTTTTGTAAAAACAGTTAACAATGAAAGCCATCGAAATCAAAACACGCACAAATAAAGAAGGACGGCTATCGCTGGATTTTCAACTTAATCAACCCGACAAGAAAGTTCGGTTGCTGATTTTACTTGAAAATGACGAGGAAACTCAGGAAGAAGCCTGGCTAAAAGCTGTTTCATCCAATCCGGCATTTGACTTTTTAAAAGAGGCGGATGAAGATCTTTACACTGTAAATGACGGAGAAGCCTGGTATGGTTAAAAACTCAGTGGTTTTGGTTCCTTTCCCTTTCGACGAATTTGATGCTGTGAAGGTAAGGCCTGCTTTATGCCTTACAAATGAAATTGGTTCATTTGATCATGTGATAATCGCTTTTATTTCAAGTAAGCTACCGCAGGAAGTTTTGAAAAGTGATTTGGTTCTTTCACAAAAAATTCAGGATTTTAAAAAAACCGGACTTATGAAAGACTCTGTTATCCGGTTGCATAAATTAGTAACAATACCTAAGTCCCTCATTAAAAGAAAACTTGGTGTAATCAGTCCGGCGACTCATAGTCAAATCAAAGAAAAGCTTCTCAATATGTTTGAGTATTAGTTTATTTGAAGCTTCTAAATCTGCAATGCTTAATTTTGCAGCAATTTCATTTACCAAATGTCATCAACTATGGACACCACAAAAAAACACGGACGCTACGAACGTATTTACCTTCAACTGATTGAGCTCCTCAAAAAGAGTAACAATCCCCTTTCGAATATGGCCACCATTGCTGCCCTGCTTAGTGGTAAAATGGATTATTTTTTCTGGACAGGATTTTATCTGCTGCAGGATGGCAAATTGCAGGTTGGTCCTTATCAGGGTTCACTGGCTTGTATCAATCTGGCCAAAGATACCGGCGTTTGCTGGGCCGGAATTAATCAGGCCAAAACTGTGATTGTGGCTGATGTGCATGCTTTTGAAGGCCACATAGCCTGCGACAGCCGTTCGCAATCCGAAATTGTGATTCCCTTGCGTAATCAGGCTAACGAAATCATTGGTGTGATGGATGTTGACAGCAGCGAAAAAAACAGTTTTGATCAAACGGATGCTTATTGGCTTGAACGCATTGCGGGTTTGATTTATGGCTAAGCCGTACTGCCCAAATACACTCAAACGATAAAAAACATACTTTTGCAGCCTTGACGCAAATGCCTTGAAATACTTATTCGACATATTGTTTTTACTGGCCTTGGCTTATCAGGCTTTTCCGCCTGCCATTACCCTAAACAGCAAGGAAGTTACACCCGCTGACCGCTGGGTGGGTATATTGATTCTTGCCCTGATGCAAGCCGTGCTATACAATTTCGGGGGCTGGCTTGGCGAGCGTTTTATGTACCTCTTCGAAGCACATAGTCCAATCATTGTTTTTGCAGTGCTGGCATTTATCAGTTTCAGGCTGATTCAACAAGCCCTGAAAATACGAAAAGGCACACAATTATTTTCCTTTCACTCCTTGCAACACCTTAGCCTGTTGGCTATTATGACTGCTTTTCCGGCTTTTTTTGCAGGTTTGATTCGTCCCTGGTTTAGCCCAATCGACTGGTATTTTAGCTGGCTGTTGTTTGTCGGGGCTTTCATTTTTGCATTGGTTGCTGCCAAAATGCAGCACAACCCTTATCAAATTCTTATGGCAAGTTTCTTACAGCTGGCAGCCGCAGCTTTAGTTATACTTAATGCCTTTTTTGTTTTATTTTCAGCTTATTTGATGTGAAAAAATCCTTTTATTCCTTAAATCTCAATTGGCAAATTGTTGCGATTCTTTTTGCCTTTACACTCACCGCAAAAGCCCAGCCTGCCGGATATTATAACGGCACGGAAGACCTTATAGGCACAGCATTACGTCAGGCTTTGCACAACATTATTGATAACCATAATGCCCGCTCTTATTCGCAGCTTTGGGAAGATTTTGAACTTACCGACAAAAAATCTAACGGAAAAGTATGGGATATGTATTCTGACAAACCAGGTGGCACACCAGCGTATCAGTATAATTTTTTTATTGATCAGTGTGGCAATTACAGTGGCGAAGGCAGCTGTTATAATCGCGAGCACAGCTGGCCCAAAAGTTGGTTTGGCGATGCCAGCCCGATGTACACCGATCTTTTTCACCTCATCCCCACAGATGGTTACGTAAACGGTCGCCGAAGCAATTATCCCTTCGGAGAAGTAGGATCAGCCAACTGGACTTCCACCAATGGATCGAAAGTCGGCAGCAATAACACCTCCGGATATAGCGGAACGGTTTTCGAACCCATCGATGCCTACAAAGGTGATCTGGCGCGTGGCATACTTTATATGACAGTGCGCTACTACGGTGAAGATAATAACTGGCCAGGAAGCCCAATGACCGATGGAGCCAACCTTAAACCCTGGGCTTTGAGCCTGATGCTGCAATGGCATCAGCAAGATCCGGTGAGTCAGAAAGAAATCGACCGCAACAACGCAGTTTATGCGCTTCAAAACAACCGAAATCCTTTTATCGACGAACCCGAGTTTGCCCTTAGGATTTATGATCCTACTGCAAATACAGAAGCCATGCAAATTGTCAGAATGAGGGTCTATCCAAATCCCGCTAATGCAACTTCTTCCGTCAATATTAAATGGCAAAGTAATGTTAGTAATGCTTCGGTGATAGTAACTGACTTAAGTGGCAGAACACTTTTAATTCAGCCCGTTGATGCTGTGGCAGAACAAATATCCGAGCTATCGGTCAAAAATTTTGAACCTGGCTTTTACCTGATACATCTCACCCAGAATCAACAAACAATCTTCACACAAAAATTGATTTTAAACTGATCTCGTCATGCATAACATCCGCATCACCAAAGAGTTTAAATTTGAGATGGCTCATGCACTAAAAGGCTACGATGGTCCCTGCCGCAATATACATGGCCACAGCTACGAATTAAAGGTTACCCTTATCGGGAAACCTGTTGTCGATCCCAATAATCCCAAGCTGGGCATGGTGATTGATTTTGGCGACCTGAAAAAAATTGTTAAAACTCAGGTTGTTGACTTGTTTGATCATTCATTGGTTTTAAACAAAACCATGGATCCCGGAGTAGTAGAAACTTTTCACAAGCATTTTGAGAAGGTTTTCGTACTCGATTATCAACCAACCAGCGAGATGATGGTGGCCGATTTTGCTGCCAGAATAGCTTCCAAATTACCAGATAATATAAAGATTCACAGCGTATTACTCCGCGAAACCGGAACAGCATATGCTGAATGGTTTGCATCAGACAATCCCTGAATTTTGTGATTTAAATCACATATTACTTAGCAGAACTCATCACTAATTCGGTTAAATTCGTTGCTGATAACAACAGCAGCGCTATGAGACATGTTGATACCTCAAAACTCTCGAAAGATGAATGCTGGGGCATACAAATTTATGGCCTGAACCATTGCAAACGAATCAACTGTAAATGGCAGGGCATCAGTGCTTGCGCCGGCAAAAACATTATCCGGACAGGTTACAATGCACTTGGTTATAAAATAGAACCAGAAGGCATGGCGCATTAAGACTTTGGCAACGATTGCGTGACGGATATATGGAAAAACCTATATTTGTAGCTTAATCAAAAATTTGCCATGTCAGTCGAAATTTACAAGCCAAAAAATCACATCCGAATTGTAACAGCCGCATCGCTCTATGACGGTCACGATGCTGCCATTAATATTATGCGTCGCATCATTCAGTCAAGTGGTGCCGAGGTGATACATCTCGGACACAACCGTTCTGCCGGAGAGATTGTCCGTACTGCCATTCAGGAAGACGCACAAGCCATTGCCATCACTTCCTATCAGGGTGGCCACATCGAATATTTCAAATATATGCACGATCTGTTACAGGAAGCCGATTCGGGTCATATCCGTATTTTTGGAGGTGGCGGAGGCGTTATTCTGCCCGAAGAAGTTCAGGAATTGCATCAATACGGGATAACCCGCATTTTTTCGCCCGATGACGGACGCCAAATGGGCTTACAGGGAATGATCAATCAACTGCTTGAACTATCAGATTTTCCAACAGGAAAAGACATCAAACCAGATCTGGAAGCCATACGGGAGAAGAATTTTAAAGCTATTGCCACTTTGATTTCGGCAGCAGAAAATCACCCGGAAGAGGTGCGCGATTTTATCGACAGCCTGCCCGATCACACAGCTCGCAAGGCACCGGTATTAGGCATTACAGGTACTGGCGGCTCAGGAAAGTCGAGTTTGGTAGATGAACTCGTACGCAGATTTTTAGACGATCAGCCCGACAAAACCATTGGAATTGTCTCGGTTGATCCCTCCAAACGACGTACGGGAGGTGCTTTGCTGGGCGATCGCATCCGCATGAATGCCATTGATAATGAACGTGTTTATATGCGATCACTGGCTACACGTCAGTCGAATCTTGCCATGTCGAAATACGTGAAAGACGCCGAACTGATCCTCCAAGCCGCTGGCTTTGATCTGGTGATACTCGAAACTTCGGGCATTGGCCAAAGCGACACCGAAATCATCGATCACAGCGATCTTTCGCTCTATGTGATGACACCCGAATATGGTGCTGCCACCCAACTCGAAAAGATTGATATGCTTGATTTTGCCGATCTGATAGCCCTCAACAAATTCGATAAGCGTGGTGCTCAGGATGCATTGCGGGATGTAAAGAAACAATACCAGCGCAACCATCTGCTTTTTGAAAAACATCCGGATACCATGCCGGTATTTGGTACCATTGCTTCTCAATTTAACGATCCGGGTGTTAATGCGCTTTATCTTCAGCTGTTACGAACAATAAAAGAACGTACCGGTGTAGCTTTTGAAACGGGGATGGAAAATCCGGATGAACAATCCGAGAAAATCTTCATTATCCCTCCAAAGAGAGTTCGTTATCTCAGCGAAATTGCTGATACAGTGCGCCAATACAACGAATGGGCAAATAAACAAAGTAAGCTTGCCCATCGCTATCAAAGTCTTTCAGAAAGCCTGCAAATAGCGTCTGATGTTGCTGATGAAGTTGTGACACAAAAACTTCAGCAATTAGCAGATTTCGAAAAGCAAAAACTTGATCCGAAAACCCTCTACATCATTGAAAACTGGGAAAACAAAAAAAAGCGATACACTGATAAGCTTTACAGCTACAAAGTGAGGAACAAAGTAATAGAGATCGAAACCCACACCACCTCACTCTCTCAACTGCCGATTCCTAAGATCAGTCTGCCACCTTTTCGTTCGTGGGGCGAGATAGTACGCTGGAACCTGCTCGAAAACGTACCCGGAGAATTTCCTTATGCCGCAGGTGTTTTTCCTTTCAAACGCGAAGAAGAAGACCCAACCCGTATGTTTGCAGGCGAAGGCGGACCCGAACGTACCAACCGCCGATTTCATTACGTCTCATTCGAAATGCCTGCCCGAAGGCTGTCCACAGCATTTGATTCGGTGACACTGTATGGCGAAGATCCTGCCCGAAGGCCTGATATATATGGAAAAATTGGTAATGCAGGTGTTTCAATCGCCTGCCTGGATGATGCCAAAAAACTCTATTCCGGGTTTAACCTGGCTGATCCCAAAACCAGCGTCAGCATGACGATAAACGGGCCGGCTCCAACACTGGTTGGTTTTTTTATGAATGCGGCCATCGACCAGCAATGCGAACGCTATATCAAAGAAAATGGTCTGGAACATGAAGTGCAGGCCATCATTGATGAAATATACCGGCAAAAAGGTACTGAGCGTCCACGCTATCAGGGAGAACTGCCTCCGGGTAATGATGGATTAGGCTTGATGCTGCTTGGTGTTACGGGCGATATGGTGCTCCCAAAAGATGTTTATGAACGCATCAAAGCCGACACCATCAGCAAGGTGCGCGGCACAGTGCAGGCCGACATCCTGAAAGAAGACCAGGCACAGAATACCTGTATTTTCTCCACTGATTTCAGCCTGAAGCTGATGGGGGATGTGCAGGAATATTTTATCAAAAATAAGGTTCAAAACTTCTATTCTGTTTCCATCTCGGGCTACCACATTGCCGAAGCCGGTGCCAATCCGATCAGCCAACTGGCTTTTACCCTGGCCAATGGGTTCACCTATGTGGAGTATTACCTGTCGCGCGGCATGCACATTGATGATTTTGCACCGAATTTGTCATTTTTCTTTTCTAATGGCGTTGATCCTGAGTTTTCGGTGATTGGCCGAGTTGCCCGCCTGATTTGGGCCAAAGCCATGAAAAACAAATACGGAGCCAACGAACGTGCACAAAAACTGAAATACCACATCCAAACTTCCGGCCGCTCCTTACATGCCCAGGAAATTGATTTCAATGATATCCGCACCACCTTACAAGCATTGTATGCTATTTATGATAACTGCAACTCACTGCACACCAACGCTTATGACGAAGCCATCACAACGCCAACTGAGGATTCGGTGCGCAGGGCTATGGCCATTCAGCTGATCATCAACAAAGAGCTTGGCCTGGCCAAAAATCAAAATCCACTGCAGGGTTCCTTTATCATAGAAGAATTAACCGCCTTAGTCGAAGAAGCTGTGATGGCTGAATTCGACCGCATCACCGAACGTGGCGGGGTACTGGGTGCTATGGAAACCGTGTATCAGCGTGGTAAAATTCAGGAAGAATCGCTGTATTATGAAAGCATGAAACACAATGGAGAACTGCCTATCATCGGGGTGAATACCTTCCTGTCGAGCAAAGGTTCACCCACGGTTATTCCCGGCGAAGTGATCCGTGCCACCACCACCGAAAAGGAATACCAAATTCATATGCTTGAGCAATTGCACAAAAGCTGGGAAAAAGAAATCCCCGAACAACTCGTAAACCTGAAGAAAACAGCTTTGGCTAATGGAAATGTGTTTGAATCGCTGATGGAAGCTGCCAAATATGCTTCTCTCGGACAGTTAACCCAGGCACTTTTTGAAGTGGGCGGACAATATCGCCGAAATATGTAAATACCTTTAATACAGACTTATATCATATTGATAGACCAAACCCAGTACGGTTACTATCATGTATAAAATTGTTAGCGGGAAACCTATTTTAAAATAGTCTTTGAAATTATACCCGCCTGGCCCGTAAACCATTAAGTTGGTTTGATAGCCGATTGGCGTCAGGAAGCTGGCTGCGCCGGCAAAAGCTACCGTTAAAATAAATGGTTTTGGATTGATGCCTAATTCAATGGCCATACTTACGGCAATAGGAAAAATGAGGGCTACGGCTGCCTTATTGGTAATGAAAGAACCCAGTAAATTGGTTATCAGGAAAATACCAATTAAAACTCCCACAATACCAAAAGGTTTAAAAATTCCAAAGGCAAAATCCGCAAATACGCTGGCAACGCCCGATTTAATCATAGCTGTTCCCAATGCGAGCGAAAGGGAAATAATCAGCAATAAATTGAAATCGATGCTTTTGGCAATGTCTTTAGGCGAAACCACTTTTAGCAGTGTTACCAATAACACCAGTGTCAGGATAGCAGTAAACAGCTTCACAAAACCCAAAGCCGAAGCAATAATGGCGATCAAAGTGCCTCCAATAAGCACAAACTGCTTATAAAATGGTTGTTTCTTGAGTTCGCGCAGGCGGCTGATGATATAAAAATCGTGGGCATCCATAGCGCGCTGTTCAAAGTCCTGACCGGCAACCAACAGCAGCACATCACCGGCAGCAAGTTTCACATCGCCCAATGTACCCGAAACCCGTTCGCCATTGCGATGAACAGCGATAATGGCAGCATCATATTTCGCTCTGAAATTGGAGGTACGCGCTGTTTTTGAAATGAGTGTCGAATTATAGCTAATCACTACTTCAATGATGCTGGTTTGTCGTTTACGCGCATACATCCCCAGTTGCGAGAGCCGTAAGCCACTTCGCGAAGCCACCATTTCGGAGATAGAATCCGTTTCGCCGGCATACAATAACACGTCTTCTTTACGCAAAATTGTTTCGGGTGTGATTGGATTCAGGGATTTTCCATCACGTAAAACTTCGACCAACAAAAGTCCGTTAATCGTCTTTAAACCTGATTCCTCCAGTGTTTTACCGTCATACTCTGCATCGTTGGCAATGCGTACCTCTGCAATGAATTCGCGGTTTTGCATTTCCAGGTTTTCGATGGCATGTTTCTTCTCGGGCAGTAAGGCATTACCAAAAAAAATCAGGTACAATACTCCAATTACAATCATGACAACACCTACCAGCGTAAAATCAAATATTTCGAGTGGCTCAAGATTCCCAACAATATACTGATCCGTTACCATACCAGCCACCACAAGGTTTGTTGATGTTCCAATCAGGGTTGCGGTGCCACCCAAGATGGCTGCATACGACAAAGGAATCAACAATTTGGAAGGAGCAATGCCGTTTTTCTTGCTCCAGCTACTTACATAAGGCATCATAATGGCCACCAGCGGGGTATTATTCAGAAATGCAGAAAAACCGGCAACAGTAAGCGTCATGCGGGTCATAAAGCTACGATAAGTTTTAGCCTTTGAAAAAGTGCGGTCGAAAAGCCTGTCGAGCAAGCCGCTACGCCGGATAATATCTCCCAAAAGAAGCAGCATTACCACAACAGCAATTTGTTCGTTGGCAAAACCCGATAAAATTTCCTGTGGTGTGATTATTTTAAAAACACCCAAAACGGCTATGCCTATCATAAAGGTAAATCCGGGTCCTATCTTATTCAAATACAAGGAGACAATCAAAAAGATAATGATTGCTATTACGATATAACCCTCGAAACCAAGCATTGAAATGGTCAGTGTTTTAGTTATACATGATTTATTAATGCGCTAAATTAATTTAGCCGGACGAGATTTGCAAATATTATATGCTGCTTAATTCAAAGCTTGTACTGCCCAGGCAGGAAAAACTGAAAGGTCAATATCAAAAACAATCGTACCCCAAAGCAACATCATCAAACTTACCAGAACAACACCTAACAGATTTAAAATCAATCCATTTATGGCCATTTGCCTCATGCTAATCCGTCCCGAGCCAAACACAATAGCATTAGGTGGTGTGGCCACAGGCAACATAAAAGCCATTGAAGCAGAAAGCGTTGCCGGAATCATCAGCAACAGGGGATTAAGTTCGGTATGAATAGCGATTCCGGCCAGTACCGGAAGGATCATTTCGGTGGTGGCTGTATTAGAGGTGAGCTCGGTTAAAAATGTCATCATAAAGGCTATTCCGGCAATGACAAACCAAATGGGATAATCGGCTACAAATTCCAGCTGGCTGCCAAACCAAAGCGACAAGCCTGATTCTTTGAAACCTGAGGCCAATGCAAAACCACCCCCAAAAAGCAACAAAATACGCCAGGGCAACATACGGGCTGTTGGCCAGTCGAGCAAGGCTCCCTTAGCTGATCGGGCAGGCCACAAAAACAAAACCAGTGCCATCATCGTAGCTACAGTTCCATCTGTAATAAGTTCAGGTTTAGGAAATAAACTGCTCCAGCCAGGAATAACAATCCGGCCAAAATCAAGTTCTGCTCTAAAAATCCAGAGCAAGGCCATCAAACAAAAAACCAGAAAAACAGCTTTTTCTTCTGAGGATATTTTTCCTAATTTCTTGTGTTCATCCTGAAAAGTATCCGATTTCAACTGTTGATCTTTGTCTTGTTTTCCAAAAACAACTAACAGAAAAACCCAAATAACTACTAACATGATAAATGCGAGCGGCAGCCCAAAAATAAACCAGCTGGCAAAGGAAAGCTCCGGGGCATAAGGAAAATAAATATGAAAAATCCGGCTGAATGAGAGGTTTGGCGGTGTGCCAACAAGGGTTGCCATCCCTCCGGTGGAAGCACCATAAGCCACCCCTAAGAGCAAGCCAATACCAAGCCTGCTTGTTTTGCCACTTTGTTGCTCCAACTGATCCATTACCGAAAGAGCGATGGGCAGCATCATCATGGCAGTGGCGGTATTAGAAATCCACATGCTCAGAAAAAAGGAGGCAAACATAAATCCCAGTAAGATGCTTGTCGGTTTTACTCCTGTGAAGCGCAAGATATTCAAAGCAATGCGCTTATGCAGATTCCAGTGTTGCATGGCCAGTGCTACCATAAAACCACCCATAAACAAAAAGATCACATCATTGAAATAGGTGGCTGCCACATCTTTTCCGTTCATGATACCTAAAAGCGGGAAAAGTGCAACCGGCAAAAGAGAGGTAACAGCCAACGGAATAGCTTCGGTGATCCACCACACCGCCATCAATATCGCCACCACAAGCGTATGGGTCATCTCCGGACGCTCCGGATCCAGTTCAACAAATAACAACAAATAAATACTTAGGACAGGTGCTACAACGAAAGCAATGATTTTGCCGGTGTTCTTCAATAGTAACAGATTTGAATATCACAAATCTAATGCATGAATTATTGAAAAACAATCTATTTTTTCTCCTGATTAAAAATTTGTGTTTGCAACTTGATACTGTTCTCGTGAACAAGCTCAAGCAAAAGCAATAAAAACTCCCTGTCGAGACCCATATTTATTCCTATTGCCAGGCGGTCTTCGATTATGTGTTTCCAGCGTTTGATCTGAAGAATAGTTATGTTGTTTTCCTTTTTGTAAGCTCCAATCTCGCTAACTACCTCCATCCGGCGTGCCAGCAGTTGGATCAGTTCACCATCAAGCTTGTCTATTTCGGTTCGTAACTCCTCCAGCTTATGCTGAAAATCGATGCTTCCTGTTCGTTCTCTAACGATCAAAGAGGCAAGCATTGCTTTGAGACTGGCAGGTGAAATCTGCTGATCGGCATCCGTAAGTGCTTTTTCAGGATTGAAATGACTTTCGATCATCAGGCCGTTGGTTTCCAGATCAAGTGCCTTTTGAGCCACAACCTGAAGCAAATCGCGCCTGCCGGTAATATGACTGATATCCGTAATCATCGGTAAGGCAGGCAACAATCTCCTTAATTCAATTGGAATTTCCCACATGGGGGCATTGCGGTAAGGCGACTGCTTAAAATAGTGAAAACCACGATGTATGGCTGCCAACCTGTTGATGCCGGCTTTATGAATACGCTCAAGTGCTCCTATCCACAGCTTGATGTCGGGCGTTAAAGGATTTTTCACCAATACCGGCACATCCACTCCTTTGAGAGCCTCGGCCAGCTCCTGAACCGAAAAAGGATTCACCACTGTACGCGCTCCAATCCAAAACATATCAATACCATGCTTCAAGGCCAGTTCGATGTGACGCGGACTAGCAACTTCCGTAGTAAGCTGCAAGCCAGTTTCAGCTTTTAATTCTTTCATCCATTTAAGGCCTTCTTCGCCGGCACCCTCAAATCCATCAGGACGGGTACGAGGCTTCCAGATTCCAGCACGAAAAACCTTCACCTGCGACAAACGCACCAGCTGACGTCCTGTTTCCAAAACCTGCTCACGCGATTCGGCACTACAGGGGCCTGCAATAACAAATGGCTTGTCATCCTGTGGAAGCCACTGAATCAATTTGTTCAACCTGGGAGAAGGGCTCATACGATAGGCTTAGTCGAAAAATAAATTTTTGCAAAGTTATCATTAAACAGCTTTGAAGGAGTTTTGTTGGCAAGAACGGCTTAAAATCTATGTTTCGAAACCTTTAAGAAGGTCATTTAAATCCCCCAAAATCAAACTATTAAACAAATTCCACTGCTATTCAGCTAAAATTTCGTTTTTTTGCAGCCTGAAATAGCCCTTACAAAACTCAGAAATAAAGTGAAAAGAACAGAAATCAAAGCAGCCTTGCAGATGCAGGATCTTGCGTACGAAATCAACGTAAAAGGCTGGGTGCGTACCAAACGCGGCAGCAAAAACGTAGCATTTATCGCCCTAAACGACGGCTCCACCATTCATAACCTGCAATTGGTGGTGGATCTGGAGCAGATACCGGAAGAAAAACTGGCACTGATGCACACCGGTGCTTCTGTTTCGGCAAATGGAAAGCTGATTCCTTCAACAGGAAGTGGACAAAAGGTTGAAATGGCCGTTTCTGCCATTGAGTTGCTGGGCGAGGCTAATCCCGACTTTTACCCTTTGCAACCCAAAAAACATTCACTTGAATTTCTGCGCGAAAAAGCGCATCTGCGTTTTCGTACCAATACCTTTAGTGCGATCACCCGTTTGCGTCATGCCATGATCTTTGGCATTCATAAATTTTTCAACGACAGAGGTTTTTACAATATCCATTCGCCCATTATCACCGGTTCGGATGCCGAAGGAGCCGGAGAAATGTTTCAGGTGACCACCCTCGATCTTGAAAAACTTCCACGCCATGAGGATGGCAGTATCAATTTTGAAGAAGACTTTTTTGGCAAGGCTGCCAACTTAACTGTTTCCGGACAATTGGAAGCCGAGCTGGCAGCACTGGCCATGTCGAAGGTTTATACTTTTGGTCCTACTTTTCGCGCCGAAAATTCAAATACCTCGCGCCACCTGGCTGAGTTTTGGATGATAGAACCCGAAGTGGCTTTCAACGACATCCATGATAATATGGATTTGGCTGAAGATATGCTGAAATTTCTGATCCGGTATGCCCTCGACAATTGTGCCGACGACCTGGCTTTCCTGAGTAAACGCCAGCAGGACGAAGAGAAAAACAAAAAAGCTGATGAACGCTCGATGGAACTCATCGAAAAACTTCAGTTCGTTTTGTCAAATTCTTTCGAGCGCATTTCCTATACCGAAGCTATTGATATCCTCAAAAATTCAAACCACAACAAAAAAGGGAAATTTCAGTATCCCATCGAAAAGTGGGGAGCCGATCTGCAATCGGAGCACGAGCGTTATCTGGTCGAAAAACACTTCAAAAAGCCCGTAATACTTACCGATTATCCAAAGGAAATCAAG
Source organism: Bacteroidales bacterium UBA6229 (assembly GCA_002440975.1). GTDB lineage: Bacteria > Bacteroidota > Bacteroidia > Bacteroidales > F082 > UBA5536. Next base: position 6,447 of record DJWN01000006.1, on the reverse strand, counting down.
GCTTTTTATATGAAGCAGAACGATGATGGCAAAACAGTTCGTGCGATGGACGTGCTCTTCCCTGGAATTGGAGAGATTATTGGCGGTTCGCAACGTGAAGAAGTGTACGACAAACTGCTTCAGCGCATGAACGAAACGCATATCCCCCTGGAATCGATGTGGTGGTTTTTGGAAACACGCAAGTTTGGCACCGTTCCACATGCCGGCTTTGGACTTGGCTTTGAACGCCTGATGTTGTTTGTGACGGGCATGGGAAACATCCGCGATGTAATTCCCTTCCCCAGAACACCTTACAATCTGGAGTTTTGATTGGAAATTCGTCTGCTAAGGATATTTTCAGCCGAAACAAGCTAAACACAAAACTATTTCCTTCTTGAAACCGTAAACTCAACGAGTTTTTTTAACGCATCAAGTGATTCACTTTTGGGCAATCCCTCCAATTGCTCAAGTGCCAGATCAATGTATTGCTGCATCTTTTGCTCGGCATAACTGATGCCTCCGGCCTGTTGCACTTTTTGAATAAGCTCTGCTACCTTTTCGGCTTTGTCGCCATGCCGTTTAACCGTATGGATAATCTGACGCTTTTCGATAAAACCGGATTGGTTAAGCAAATAAATCAGCGGCAGGGTCATCTTGCGTTCTTTAATATCAATTCCGCTGGGTTTTCCTGTTGCGCTATCCAGTTGATAATCAAAAATATCATCCTTAATCTGAAAAGCAATACCCACATGGGTGCCAAACCGCCTCATCCTCTCAATGGTTTCCGGGGCAGCACCTGCAGAAGCGGCACCAACAGCACAGCAGGAAGCAATTAGTGAGGCTGTCTTTTTTGTGATGATCTCAAAATAAACCGGCTCTTCGATATCCATCCTTCTGGCTTTTTCAATCTGAAGCAACTCGCCTTCACTCATGGCTTTCACAGCCTCTGAAACAATTTTAAGTAATTCAAAATCACCATGATCCATGGCCAGCAACATGCCGCGCGAAAGCAAAAAATCGCCCACCAGCACCGAAATTTTGTTTTTCCATAACGCATTGATCGAGAAAAACCCCCGGCGTTCGTTGGAGTCGTCCACCACATCATCATGCACCAGTGTGGCAGTGTGCAAAAGTTCGATAAGGGTTGCGGCACGGTAGGTAGAATCGTTGATTCCGCCGTTTATCGAAGCCGATAGCAGCACAAACATCGGCCGCATCTGCTTGCCTTTGGTTTTTACGATGTATCGGGTTATCTTGTCGAGCAGGCCAATGCGCGAACGCATACTTTCCTTAAAAACCTGCTCAAAATGATCCAGTTCTTTGCTGATCGGTTTTTTGATCTGATCTAAATTCGACATGCTTTGCTGTGCGCTGTTATTTATTTAGAAACGGCCTGGTGGCAAAGGTAAAACAAATTAAAAGAAAGCATGTTCAGAAGCTTTTTTTATTGCTGCGCTAATTCTGTTAATATTTTCACAATAATTTCAGTTCCGACCTGTGCTTTCTCAATTTTTGTCGTAATTTTGTACTCCAAAAGAGATTAAAAGCCTGTAAATCCGATACAAAGCAAAAGTGCTCTAATTCGGACAGCTAACAGAATCTCAACATTAACTAATATGATAAATTATGGAGAAGCAGGGAAAAAAGCTGTTTGCTGATTTTCAGCCGGTTTCCACCCAACAATGGGAAGAGCAATTGTTGAAAGACCTCAAAGGAGCCGACTATGCTAAAAAATTGATCTGGAAAACCAACGAAGGTTTTGATGTGAAACCTTATTATCGCTCAGAAGACCTGAAATCCATCGGATGGTTGAAAGCACTGCCTGATATGTTCCCATTTGTCAGAGGAACCAAAGTTAAGGGCAACAACTGGCTGGTGCGTCAGGATTTACAGGTGGACAACATCAAAGCCACCAACGAAAAAGCCCTGGACATCCTGATGAAAGGTGTGGATTCGCTGGGTTTTGAATTGGGTTGCAACAAACGTTATACACTCGAAGATATTGAGTTGCTGCTTAAGAATATCCGCGCAGATATTGCAGAGCTTAACTTCAACCGAACGCCCATGCATCTAGAGCTGGTCGAAATTATCGAGAAACTCGTTATAAAATACAATCGACCATTAGATGCCGTAAAGGTTTCAGTGAACTATGACCCCCTTGCCCGACTTTTGCGCAGAGGCATATGGTACAAAAATGAAGAAGCTGATTTTGAAACCGCTTTTCAGCTGATCAAAGCCTCCAAAAACCTGCCTCAGCTGCGCGTGATTGGTGTAAACGGCCATATATTCACCAATGCCGGTGCCACCATAGTGCAGGAAATGGCCTACACGCTGGCTCTTGCTTCTGAATACCTGACCAGGCTCACCGACAAAGGCTTGTTCATCGGAGAGATCAGTCCGCGCATCAAATTTAACCTGGCTGTTGGCTCTAATTATTTTATGGAGATTGCCAAGCTAAGGGCTTACCGCTTGCTCTGGGCCAATATCACCAATGCATACGGACTGAATGATGCGAATAACGGCAAGATGAAAATGCACCTGACCAATGCCACTTACAACCTGAGTGTGTACGATCCTTATGTAAATATGCTTCGGACTACTACCAGCAGTATGTCGGCCATTTTGGGCGGAGCCGATTCGCTTACCGTACAAGCTTTTGATGTGCCATTCGAAACGCCAACAGCCTTTGCCGAACGTATTGCCCGCAACCAACAGCTGATCATCAAAGAAGAATCTTATTTTGATAAAGTGGCCGATCCTGCCGCCGGATCATATTATGTGGAATCGCTAACCGATTCGCTGACTAAAGCAGCCTGGGAATTATTCCTGGAGATACAGGAAAAAGGAGGATATCTGGCCGCTATGAAAGCAGGCTTTATCCAGCAACAAATCAAAGAAGCTGCCCGGAAAAGGGATATGCAGATAGCTAAACGCCGTGAAATAATCCTGGGAACCAATCAATATCCCAATACCAGCGAACAATTGAAACAAGATTTTCATCCCGAAATTTTTGAGGCCGACGACCGCCGTAGCGAATCCGCACTTGTTGAGACAATTGTAAATTATCGAGGTGCACAGGCTTTCGAAAAGCTGCGCTATCAAACTGATCGTTACAGCGGCGAAAACAAACGTCCAAAGGTGTGGATGCTCACCTATGGCAACCTGGCCATGCGAAAAGCCAGAGCCGGTTTTGCAGCCAATTTCTTTGGATGCGCCGGCTATGAAATACAGGACAATGCCGGGTTTGCCAGCATCGAAAAAGGAATCGAAGCTGCAAAAGATTCGGGTGCTGAAATTATAGTGCTTTGCAGTTCTGATGAAGAATATACCGAAACTGCCCGCAAAGCCTTTGATGCATTGCATCCAAATCAAATAGTGGTGATTGCAGGTTATCCAATGCCATTGGCCGATGAGCTAAAAGCTTCCGGAATGGAGCATTTTATCCATGTGAAAAGTAATCTGCTCGAAACCTTAAAGCAATTCCAGCAATTGTTGGGCATTGAAAAACACTAATCAGAAAGGAGCTTGTTATGAAACCGAATTTCAAAAATATAAATCTCAATACTAATCCCGCAGCACAGCTCGACCCGCGCACATGGGAAGCCACACACAAGATCGTTGAAGAATGGGAAACACCCGAACATATCATGGTGAAACCCGTTTATACCGCTGCCGAGCTCGAAAGTATGGAACACCTGGAATTTGCAGCCGGATTAGCACCTTTTCTGCGTGGCCCCTATGCCAGCATGTATGTGATGCGTCCATGGACCATCAGGCAATACGCAGGTTTTTCAACCGCAGAAGAATCCAACGCTTTTTACCGCCGTAACCTGGCAGCCGGACAAAAAGGGCTTTCAGTAGCTTTCGACCTGGCTACCCACCGCGGCTACGATTCTGATCACGAACGCGTGGTGGGCGATGTAGGAAAAGCCGGCGTAGCCATCGATTCGGTACTGGATATGAAAATCCTGTTCGACGAGATTCCGCTCAACAAAATGTCTGTTTCGATGACCATGAACGGTGCGGTATTACCTGTAATGGCTTTTTATATCGTTACGGCTTTGGAACAGGGAGCCAAACTTGAAGAGCTTTCGGGCACTATTCAAAATGATATCTTGAAAGAGTTTATGGTACGCAACACTTATATCTATCCTCCCGAACCTTCGATGCGTATCATTGCTGACATCTTTGAATTTACCTCACAAAAGATGCCCAAGTTCAATTCCATTTCCATCTCGGGCTATCATATGCAGGAAGCCGGTGCCACAGCAGATCTGGAGCTGGCTTATACGCTTGCCGACGGATTGGATTACATTCGCACAGGACTAAAAGCCGGACTGGATATCGATGCTTTTGCACCCCGACTTTCTTTCTTCTGGGCATTGGGTATGAACCATTTCATGGAAATTGCCAAGATGCGCGCAGGACGTATGCTTTGGGCTAAAATCGTGAAGAAATTCAATCCCAAAAATGCCAAATCCATGGCCTTGCGTACCCATACGCAAACTTCGGGCTGGAGCCTCACCGAACAGGATCCGTTCAATAATGTAGCACGCACCTGCATCGAGGCAATGGGCGCCGCTTTAGGACATACACAATCGCTGCATACCAATGCGCTGGACGAAGCCATTGCCCTTCCAACGGATTTCTCGGCACGTATTGCCCGAAATACACAAATCTATCTTCAGGAAGAAACACAAATTTGCCGGGTGGTTGATCCCTGGGCAGGATCGTATTATGTGGAAAAACTTACACAAGAACTGGCTGACAAGGCCTGGGCTTTGATTGAAGAGGTTGAAGAGATGGGCGGCATGGCCAAAGCCATCGAAACCGGCCTGCCAAAAATGCGTATTGAAGAGGCTGCTGCCCGCAAACAGGCCCGTATTGATTCGCACAAGGATGTGATTGTAGGCATTAATAAGTATCGGCTCGACAAAGAAGATCCGCTCGAAACGCTGGATATTGACAATACCGCCGTGCGGCTTTCACAGATCAAGCGGCTGGAACTATTGCGCAGCCAGCGCAACGAAGCCGAAGTGCAGCAAGCACTCGAAGCCATCACCCGTTCGTGCGAAACCGGCGAAGGCAACCTGCTCGAACTGGCTGTAGATGCTGCCGCCAAAAGGGCTTCACTGGGCGAAATATCAATGGCCTGCGAAAAAGTGTTTGGCCGCTACAAAGCCGTGATACGTTCTATTTCGGGTGTGTATTCAGCCGAAACACATGGCGACGAAAAGTATGCCAAAGCCACAGCCTTGGCTGATGAGTTTGCCCGCCTCGAAGGACGCCGGCCACGTATTATGATTGCCAAGATGGGTCAGGACGGACACGACCGCGGTGCCAAAGTGGTAGCTACAGGCTATGCCGACATTGGCTTTGATGTGGATATCGGACCACTGTTCCAAACGCCGGCCGAAGCTGCCCGCCAGGCTGCCGAAAATGATGTACATGTGCTGGGTGTTTCGAGCCTTGCTGCCGGACATAAGACACTGGTGCCGCAAGTGATTGAAGAACTCGCCAAGCTCGGCCGCGACGACATCATGGTAATCGTGGGTGGTGTGATACCGCATCAGGATTATCAATACCTTTATGATGCCGGTGCCGTGGCCATCTTCGGGCCTGGAACCGTGATCACAGAGGCTGCCATCAAAATGCTTGAAATTTTAATTGAGATGCGGAAATAACTTAAAACGTTAAAAGTAAAACAGGAAACGGGGCTACTGTTTCCTGTTTTTTTTGTTATTGTTTCACCCACTTTCCACTCTCCATCAAACCCTTATCAGCACTCAGTTTGTAAATGTAAGTGCCAGATGGTAACTGATCCACAGTTATGCGGTTTTCCTTTTGGTGGAGATGTTGGCTGAGTACGAGCCTGCCATTAGCATCAAAAAGCTCCATCAAAGCTGTGGGGTGCTGCACGGCCAGACGTATCTGTAAGGCATCCGTGCCGGGATTGGGATATACAATGGCTTCGTGCATGCGGGTTTCGGGCAGTTCGTGGTCTCCTACCAGCAGGCCTTCGCTGTTGAGCTTGAGCACGATGATATCGGTTTGAGGTACGGGATCGTTCAGATAATCGTAGCGTGTGCCAGCTATCAGGCAGCCGCCATCGCGGGTAGCAATGAGGTTGGTCATCAAATAATTGGCATTGCCACCATAAAATCTTTCCCAACGCACATTAAGCAAGCTGTCGGTTTGCAGGATAACAAACCAGGTGGGCACGGGTTGTTGGCCGGGATCGAGGGCATAAGGCATATTGTGGGTGCCGCCGATAAAGATGGAATCCTTGTTTTGAAAATCTATGCCGTTAGTGAAAGCCGGAAAATCCAGGGTATCAGCTTCACCCCAGGAATTAAACAGGTATCCGGTGGTATCGAAATAATGAGGTTGCCGGAGAAAACCTAGATTATGATAATTTCCGGGCATATGGTCTCCCATCAAATAGAATGAGGTATCGCTGTCCCATTT
>DJWN01000100.1 GCA_002440975.1 Bacteroidales bacterium UBA6229 | reverse complement strand
TGCTAATACTTCCATTTATTGGCCAAAGCCACCAGCGAAAGCATCACCGGCACTTCTACTAAAACCCCGACAACTGTTACAAGTGCTGCCGGACTTTGCAGCCCAAAAAGAGAAATTGCTACAGCCACCGCCAGTTCAAAGAAATTGCTTGCTCCAATCATCGCAGCGGGCGAACAGATGGCGTGTTTTAGTTTTAGTTTTCTTCCTGCAAACCAGGTAATAAAAAAGATAAAATAGGTTTGTATCACCAATGGAATGGCAATCAGCAAAATGATTAATGGATTATTGGTAATAATATCTCCCTGAAAAGCGAAAAGTAAAACCAGCGTAAGCAACAAAGCTACGATACTTACCGGTTTAAAGCTTGGGAGGAATTTATTTTTAAACCACTCCTCCCCTTTCGATTTGATTAGCATCCGGTTGGTAAAATAGCCGGCAGTCAATGGGATCACAACAAAAGCTACGATACTGGCAACCAGCGTGTCATAGGGAATGGTAATATTGGTAATGCCTAAAAGTAATCCCACAATTGGGACGAAAGCCACCAAAATTATCAGATCGTTTACCGAAACCTGCACCAAAGTATAATTTGGATCGCCATTGGTAAGATACGACCACACAAATACCATGGCCGTGCATGGTGCAGCTCCCAACAAGATAGCTCCGGCAATGTATTCGCCAGCCTGATCAGGATTGATAAACGCCCCATAAAGCTTATCGAAAAATATCCAGGCAAAAAATGCCATGGTAAAAGGTTTGATCAGCCAGTTGACAACCAAAGTCAATACAAGCCCTTTGGGAGTTTTCTTAACCTCTTTCAGGCGCGTAAAATCCACCTGAAGCATCATGGGATAAATCATGGCCCAGATCAAAATGGCAACCGGAACGTTCACTTTGTAAATTTCCCATTCGCTGAGCACCTGAATGGTGTTTCCAAAAAGATTTCCGATGAGGATGCCGGCAGCAATCCCCATCGCAACCCAAAGGGTGAGGTATTTTTCGAAAAATCCAATGCTACGCTTTTTATTCATGGCAAGATTAATTTGGTATTCAGGTATTTACAATTTATTGCTACAATGGTTTTTCGGCATAAACAGTCACCGAAAAAATACCTGTTTTTCCACTTTTAAATGCGCCCAATTCCTTCTCTTTTAAATAATTACGTAATAATTCATCTGGCAGCTCGATGCGCTTTTCTTTTTGCACTTTAATTTGCTCAAAACCGGATTGCCCGATAATTTGCAGATAGCTTGATTTTTGAATGGCACCCGACACACAGCCTGCATACATTTCGGCAGCAGATTGAATGGAAGCAGGCAACTCTCCTTCGAGCACGATATCAGAAACTGAAAAATGAGCACCAGGTTTTAGAATTCTGAAAATTTCGGCAAAGGCTTTTGGTTTATCAGGCACCAAATTCAACACGCAATTGCTAACCACTACATCTACAGTATTAGCTTCCAGCGGAATAGCTTCAATATCGCCCAACAAAAAATGCACATTTTCATAACCCAGTTTGCGCACATTCTCCTCTGCTCTGGCAATCATTTTTTCCGTCATATCAATCCCGATCACCTTTCCGGAAGCACCAGTTTGAGATCGTGCAACAAAACAATCATTCCCCGCTCCTGAGCCAAGATCAACCACTGTATCTCCTTCTTTGATCATGGCAAAAGAAGTTGGCAACCCGCAGCCCAGGCCAAGATCAGCATCAGCTGCATAACCTTTCAGGTGATCGTAACTATCACTAAAAATGCTGTAATCCACATCGCCACAGCACGAACCGGAGCCACAACAGGAGGTTTCATTTTGCGTTTTGGATTGATCTGCAATGGCTGCGTATTTTTCGCGAACCATCAGTTTTATACCTTCTGAAATATTCATGATTTTAAAGATTTATAGAATTTGAAAAAATCGTTTTTTATTTCGTCTCTTACCCGCCTGAAAACCGACAGTATTTCCTCTTCTGTGCCTGTTGCCTCAGCAGGATCGTCGAATCCAATGTGCAGTCTTTGTTTTACATCACCCGTAAAAGCCGGACAGCTTTCGTTGGCTCCTCCACAAACAGTAATCACATAATCAAATGCCTGATCCAGAAACTGTTCAACATTTTTCGGTTTGTTACTGCTGATGTCGATAAACGACTCATGCATTACTTCAATTGCTTTGGGATGTACTTCGGAAGAAGGATTTGTTCCAGCCGAAACGACTTCAAGCTCAGGGTTAAAAGACTTTAAAAAGCCTTCGGCCATTTGTGAACGACAGGAATTGCCGGTGCAGAGAATAAGAATTTTCATACTTCGCATATTGGATTAGGGTTTGATAAAAGTTTTTCGAAAAACTTTTCGAATGCCAGTTTTATTTCCTTTAACTTTTCGTTGTCAAGGCAATAATTAATTTTGACGCCTTCAACGGTTCCTTGGATGAAACCCATTTTCTTGAGCTCAGTCAAATGCTGAGAAACCGTTGTACGACTCAATGGGATTTCGTTGGAGATATCGCCAGAGATACAACAGCTTGATTGTGCCAGGAAATCGAGAATGGCAATGCGGGCAGGATGAGATAAGGCTTTGGCCATCAATGCCAATTCCTGATCCTGCTGATTAAAAAGTTCTGTCTTGATCATTGTTATGTTTTATGACGCAAACATACGACATAATGAATTAACTACAGTAATACTTTTAATTTTTTTTTTAAATGTTTATGGTATACGAAACGATATTGTCTTTGCCTGGCTCTTTGGCCTTTACTTTTTGCTTGACAACTTCATAGGTAACCCGTGATTTGGATAGATCAAACCTAATATTCAATTTACTGTGCATCAGCACCCTCCTGCCCCTGTTACTTACTTTCTGATAGCGCAATAAACGCACAATCCGCATGGCTTCTTCATCACAGCCAAAGCCTATCCCATGCACCAGGTGAACATTATGCACCAACCCATTATCATCAACATCAAATCCAACAACCACTTTCCCTTCAACTTTTGCTTCGAGTGCTTCGTTTGGATATCTCAGGTTCTCTTGAATGAACTTTGATAAGGCCTCTTTTCCACCTGAATAACGCGGTAAATCAATAAATTTCTTCTCTTTTTTGTAAGGCATTTTAAGTTTCATCTTAAATCCGCAACCTTTTATTAAC
>DJWN01000063.1 GCA_002440975.1 Bacteroidales bacterium UBA6229 | reverse complement strand
AAGGTCTGTCTTCAGGTAAATTCAAGATTCAATAAAAATGGTTTATAAAAAGTTAAAACGTGCTAATAGCTAAAAGCAAATAGCTAAAAGCAAATAGCTAATAGCGTCTTCACAGATCTATTCATTGATATTGATGCGGATGCCTTCGGTGTTGCTGCCAAATTCAGGGGCGTAGTAAGATTGCATTTCTGCAAAGCCTCCGCTGAAATGGCCTGCCTGCTCAACTTTAAGTTCGAGCTGTAGCTGGAAGCTGCCTTTGGGCAAATTACCGATAAAAAAGTCGGTGCCAGTATCGTCGTGGCTTTGGTAATAACTCAAACCATCCCGATATTGAAAACCAGACAATTGCGTTAAGGGCTCAACAGCTGCTGCACGATGATGGCGCAGGTGCACATACTCCATCTCCCGATCGGATTGAATCTGGATTTGCACAAGAAGTTTGTCTCCAACGCTCAAACCTTCGTTTAAGTAAGGACTAAATTGTTGCGTTCCGTTTATGATCCGCTTCACAAAAATCTGCTGTGCTACCCTGAGTGGGTTATCTGTAGCGTCAATCTGATCGGCATCCTGAACAAATCCGTGGAACAATGCCCCCCACAAAATCTGATCGTTTGGATTGATGATTTTGATGCGCAAACTGTCGTTCAAAAATTGACTTTCGTGCAAATTGAGTTTAAAAAATCCGGTGCCACTTTCCTGTTGTGGCAGCTTCAATGCTTTATCGTTGATAAAAATTTCAGGTGGCTGTGTAGCAGCTAACCAGTTTGTTCCGGGAATTAGCAGAGCATAAATGGCTTCGGCAGTGGAACGGTTGTTGTTCCAACTGTTTGTGCGCTTGTGCGACAGCAGCCAATGGCGCATCTGATCAATTTCGGTATCATCTGCTGCCAAGGCCTCATAAGCAGCAATAATTTTGCTTTGATCTTCAATATTTTGGGCATTGATGCGGGCATAAGGATTATTGATCCAGTATCTGCCCAATTCCGGATTATATAAAGCTCTTTCGCTCAGTGATTTAAGTATGTCTGTTGCAGCTTGTTTACGACCGTTGTGATGTAGCACTAAAACGGCAATAGCCTGATTGCCAGCACTTAATTTGAGCCAGTCTTTTTCAATATGACCAAGGAAGAATCGAGCCGCATCATCCTGATCTCCTTCTGGAGCTACGATCCTGTTGAAGCTAAGTGCATACAGATCATTAAGATGGTTGCTACTCAACGTATATTCTTCCAAACGCTTTTTCTCGCGCATCTTCACATAATCTTTGGTCATTTCACCAACGATAAAAGCGTGGGCTTTGCGGCTCATCTGGCTGATCTGGCGTTGTGATTTTGCATCAAGGCGAGTTTCGTTGATTCCCAACATTTCAAGCTTGCCAAAACCCTCGAGCAGGGTGCGGGTGATGAAACGGCTTTCGCGCATGCCTTCGAACCACGGCCAGGCACCGTTGGGCAGTTGCAGTTGTTGCAGCTTATCGAGGCTGTTGTTCACTTCGTAATTAAGCCGGTTGAGGTTGAAGAGCTCGATGAGCTGTGCTTTTTGAGCGGCTTCTGCTTCGGCAGCGGATAACCAGGGTGTTTGGTTGATGGCCAGAGATTTGAGTTCCGGATTCTTTTCAAGTTGTGCCCATAAGGTCTCCGGACTTTCAGTCTGCCAGCGTTGAATAGTTGCCTTCAATTGTGGAATTTCGTCAGCTAAATATCCAGCCAACAAATTGGTATATAAGCGATAAAACTCCTGATCGGCATTTTTAGAAGTAGATGCTGTAAGATATGGCAATGACTGAATAGCAAACCAAACGGGATTGGGTGTGATTTGCAGTTGCAGCTGGGTGGTTTTGAAGTTGTTGGCAGGTTTTGCCATGACAAATGTCTTCTGATTTTCTCGTTCAACAGTGATGGCCAACCGATTGGTGATGATTTTTTTGCGCGTAAGCACGGGCACCAGCTTTTGTTCGGCATCGGTATAGGTGCCTGCAGTAGCACTGAATTTAAGAGCCAGCAGTCCGGGCAAGGTATTCAACCTTAGCTGCCAGCTGAGCATAATGCTTTGACCGGGCTGAAGTTTGACAATTGGTTTTCTGTCTGTATCAGCAAGCAGATCAAGTGATTGTAGACTGGCGGCATCCGTCACTTCGAGCCTCGCAATGCCGGTTACCACTTCATCGCCTGTATTCACAATGCGTGCTGTGATGCGGGCACTATCACCTTCGTAATAAAAACGAGGCGTATTTCCCATGATCATCAGTGGTTTACTGCTTTTGAATTCTTTTGTTAACAAGCCAGTATTCAGCTGTTTATCGTGAGTCAGCAGCATCAGTTTCCAGCGGGTGAGGGCATCGGGAGTTGTAAATTTCAGCCGTGCGATTCCTTCCTCGTTGCTCAATAGCTGTGGATAGAAGAAGGCTGTTTCGCTAAAGTTGGTGCGCAATGGGGGAGGTGATGATTGTTGTGTGATTGATTTTTCGTCATTCAGAATGATGTCATCTGAAACACTCAGTTGTTCTGATATAGTCAGTTCCATATCCTGATTGCTAAGTACCATATCAAAACCTTCTCCGGCGGAATGGGCTTGTCTTAATTTAACCCTATCATCAAAAAAGCCTCTCAAGCCAAAATAGTTAATTTCGGGCAGTGACACAGGAGCTGGATAATCAAAATGGGGATGTGAAGGGTTGAGGTAGCTGCTTCCGGTGCGAAAAAAACCACGATCAACAGACCAGCTTCTGGCATTTGGCAAGTTGGGCAACAAATTGAAACTCCACTGGTGAGGCATGATTTGATCGAGCGAGGCATCGTACATGGCGGCTAAAAGTTCGGCCTGAACTCCTTTTTTATTGGCATTGCGAATGATGAGTTCCCAGCTTTCTTTACCGCCGGGGCTCAACTGGTCGCGCAGCGTGAGTAGCTCAATTTCCAGTTTGCGATTGTCGAAAGGCACTTCAACCGTATGATTTTCGGTGAACACCCTGCCATAGCGCACCATAACTGCCTGGAAGTTCAACTTGCCACGATCAGCTTCCTGTACGGTGTAGGAAATTTGTTGTTGCTTGCGATCCAGTTTGAGCCACTGGCTGAAGCGGATTGTATCACCAGCATAAATTTCGACTAATATGCGCGAATCAGGCGCGTCAGTTCCAACAGTGAAATGAATTAGCTCACCGGGCTGTGCTTTTTGTGTACTAAGGGAGGTTACAAATAATTGTCCGGGTAATGCATTTTTGGAATTGGCCTTAAACAAACTGAAAAGGGTTTCATTTTCAACAGTTTCGCCGAAATGGTCTTTGGCTTCCATCACCAGAAAATACTCCCCTGTTAACCAGTTTTTTGCTGCTTCCGGGAAAAGATTGGCATCACCCTCCACGTGAATGGTATCAGCATAAACAAGGGTTTTGGAACGCTCATCAGGACTTTTTGGGTAAAAATTCCAGCGGGGGAATAACATTTTCAGGCTATCCTCAGTCAAAAGCCGGCGATCGTTGAGGGCCATTAAAATCTCGGGCTCGAAGCCAGCTTCTTGTTCAAGTTTGTAAAATTTCCTGATGACCAAGGCTTCGGCAGCTTCATTTTGCAGGTTTCTTGCCTGAAGCTGATAGGTATTAAGTTTTTGCTGGTCGGCCAGGATACTTAAGTTTGTCTGCAGCTGAAGTGCCTGATAAGAAGCCGGGAGCATCAAGGTAGCAGACTGCATTTCGCCTTGCTTGTCGATGATTTCGGTGGTGATGATAAAATGGAAGAAAGGTTGCAGGCGGGCCTTGGTTCCGGGCGTTGGTGTAAGCTCAACCGGAATAGTAAATTTTCCTTCACTATCAGTGATTGTATTTCCCGACCCGATGATTGCAGATTGCTCCATTACAGGCGGAATGCCCCACCAATAGCGAAACACAGGATAGAATAGTCGTCGTTCGATGATGTAGCGAGCTGTAACGCTATCAAGCGGAAATCCGGCAAAGGCGCGGGCTTCACCCTGAAGTTGCAGGGTTTCTCCCAGTTTGTACTGTGTATTGGGTTTTTCAATTTTTACTTCAAACTCAGGGCGTTTGTATGCCTCCACCTGAATTGTAGTCGATCCGTGTTTGCTTCGTAAGCTGTATCGGCCATTAAGCCCCTGCTGTGGTATTACAAAGCGGCCTTCGAAACTGCCATAGTCGTTTGTGGTAAGGGTTAAGGTGTTTATTACTTGATTATTGGCATCGCGTAATTCAACTTCACTTTTCAGCTTATCAACAAGTTGATAATTTTCGGCAATCTTTTCGAGAGTGATGCCTTTGAAGTAAACCGTTTGCCCCGGCCTGTAAATAGCTCTGTCAGTAAAAAACCAGGTTTTGGTAAGCTGTCGTTCAGGTCGTTTGGTGTAAAGGTCGAAATAATTGTTGCTGTAGAGCTTATCATCTTTATAGCTCAGTTCAACATAAAAGCTTTGATTTTTGGGCAGTCCGGAATGCTGATCAACCGTAAATCGTCCGTTTTTGTCCGTATAGGCGGTATGAAAGTTTTCGATGCGGTATGCCCTTTTATTGTAGTCGTAAGTGCGAATCATCAGCCGTGCTTCGGCATTTTTGATGCCTTCACCGGTTTCGCGATCGAGCACATAGAAAACATTATTTTCCGGATTTTGGCGTTCGATAAAACTCAGGCGGCTCACCTGAAAATCAGCATACACAGTGCTTTCGCTTTCAAAATCAGGGGTGTGCGATGCCAAAACAACATACAATCCTTTTGTGAGGGCAGGCAGCCTGATGATTGACTGATGTTGGTCGTAATCCTGTTCGAAGGGTATGCTGCGCGACTGCTGTGTGATCACTGGCTTTAGGTTAAGCTTTGTAATCTGAGCTTTCAACTCGTTTTCCTGATGTATTTTTGCCAGTTCATCAGAGGTGATTCGGATGATTTTCAGGTAAAGCTTTTCTATGTTTTTATATTGAAGCTGTCCCGGTATCGGCTGGTCAGGAAGTGCCACACCATCAAGGTTTAGCAAAAGGTGCTTGGTGAGAATAGCGTTTTTGATGCTTTTGCAGCGCACACTTCCACTGCTTTCAGGAAAATTTGTGATTGCTTGTTCGCACAATTTCAGTGCTTTGGCCTTATTGCCTTTGAAGGCAGAATCCGGATTGTTGTTTTGTTGATCTATTAAAAGCTGTGCCAGCGAAGCAAAGGCTTCGGTTGATTCGGGTTTGCCGTCGAGAAATTTGATAAGTGATTGAAGTGCCTGTTGATATAATTCGGCAGCCTCCAAGGTGGAGCCGGTAAGTTCGTAAACCAAGTGTAATCTTTGCAGATCGTTGTGCACGTACGCAGTTAAATGTTTGCGGCTGAGGTTGTTGCGCAGCAGCGGTTGCATCAGTCGGAGGGCTTTTACTGACGGGTTATCGCTTTTGGGCAGTTTGGCCAGGGCAAAATCCGGGGCCGGAAGCCAGCCGATCTGATCAATTTCTTCAGGGGCAGATTGCGGAGGATTGAGGCCGGCATCTGCATTGAGGTAGAAACTAAGTGCCCGATGCGTAAGTAAATCGAAAAGAGTAGGGATTCTCTCAATTGATTCTGATTCCGTATTGTTGAGGATAATTTTGTAATTCGCCAGTGGAATGGTATCAAAGGCGTTGAATGCAGGAAGAGAGGCTTCATAATGTGATTGGATGGTATCGCGCAGTTGATTGAGGCTCCAGCGTTCAGGATACTCCGTATTATCGCCTGGCAGATCAGGTCGCTCCAGTAAAATATAACGGTTTTGTTGGTAATAACGCTTGTATTGCTCGGCGATGATGCTGTGCAAGAGTGCTTTAGAAGGGCTGCTAAGCTGAGTCAGATACTCCTTTGCAAAATTTATTGAAGAGGCTGTGGGTGCTTCGGTTGTATGCTCAAACACCTTGAACTGATAGATAATTGTCTTGAGAAGTTGCGATTCATTTCGTTGGTTTAGGGCCTGTTGCCGGATTTGATCAATCGTTTGAGCAGCGGTCTTGGGCAGTCCTTTTTCGAAGTTTTCCTCGACAGATTTCCAGGCTTTATCGTAATCGTATTGCTGAGGAGCGCGAAAACTTTGCTGGGTAAAAGCTATAAGGATAATTGTTATCAGGGATCTGAGAAGGACGAAACGCGATTTCATAAGTGTTGATTTGAAATTTCTGCTAAATTAACAAAAAGCAGGCCAGAAAGGGAAATTGGTTTATGGGTTTATGGGTTTATGGGTTTATGGGTTTATGGGTTTATGGGTTTATGGGTTGATGGGTTTATGGGTTTATGGGTTTATGGGTTTATGGGTTGATGGGTTGATGGGTTGATGGGTTTATGAGTTTATGGGTTTATGGGTTTATGGGTTTATGAGTTGATGGGTTTATGGGTTGATGGGTTTATGGGTTGATGGGTTGATGGGTTTATGGGTTGATGGGTTGATGGGTTGATGGGTTGGTTTGTCTAGTAGGTTTGGAGGGTGATTGAGCGGAAGCCAGCTGAAGTGTCGAGATGCCGAAGTAATGCGAGAGCACGGGGGAGATCGATTTTTTAGAAGTTATGGGATATGCAATGCAAAAATAAGATGAGTGATTTTTGAAGCAAAAAGTGAGAGCAGTAGTATATTCGACGAAGTTACAAACTTCGCCGAGCGGAGGGATATGCAATGCAAAAATAAGATGAGTGATTTTTGAAGCAAAAAGTGAGAGCAGTAGTATATTCGACGAAGTTACAAACTTCGCCGAGCGGAGGTTACAAACTTCGCTGAGCGGAGAGCAAAAAGTGAGAGCAGTAGTATATTCGACGAAGTTACAAACTTCGCCGAGCGGGTAGTATATTCGAGGAGAGCAAAAAGTGAGAGCAGTAGTATATTCGACGAAGTTACAAACTTCGCCGAGCGGAGGGGGCTCCCTTCGGCAGGCTCAGGGCATCGCAGGGCATCGCAGGGCATTGCAGGGCATTGCGATGACCAATTCGCCTGGCAGGAATAAATTATTGGTTTTTAAGTAAAGATGAGCAAATTGCTAATAGCCCCACAATTACTGCTTATTAAATAAAATCACTTAACTTTCCGCTGGTTTTTACGCGGACGCCTTTTGGGGTATCGTGAAGTGCACAGGCTTCGTTATAAAGATCGTGTTCGAGGAACAAGATGTAATCGTTGGCAAGGGCTTCGGCATAAAAGCGTTCTTTGTCTTTGAGTGTTTCGAGGGGTTTGGTGTCGTAGGCCATGATCCAGGGCATGGGGATGTGAGCTGCTGAGGGCATGAGGTCGGCCATAAAGACAACAGTTTTGTCGTTGAAGCGGATATGCGGAATCACTTGTCCTTCGGTGTGTCCGTTATACAATTTAAAGGTGATGTTGGGGATGTATTCACCTTCGTCTTCAATTAGTTTGAGTCGTCCGCTTTCCTCGATGGGAAGGATGTTTTCTTTGAGATAGGAGGCTTCTTCGCGGCGGTTGGGGTTGGTTGCCCAGTCGAACTGTTGGCGGCTGGTCCAGTAGGTGGCATTGGGGAAAGCCAGCTCGAAGCCTGTTTTGTCGCAGTTCCAGTTTACGCTACCTCCACAATGGTCGAAATGCATATGGGTGATCACCATATCGGTGATGTTTTCCGGATTGTAACCGGCGGCTTTGAGGGAGCTTTCGAGGGTGGCATCACCATTGAGGTGGTAGTGTTTGAGCCATTTTTCGTCTTGTTTGTTGCCGATGCCGTTGTCGATCAGGATACGGCGGTCGCCATCCACCACCAGCAGGCAGCGCATGGCCCAGTTGCAAAGGTTATTTTCGTCGCAGGGATATACTTTTTGCCAGAGCACTTTTGGCACAACGCCAAACATGGCACCACCGTCGAGTTTAAGGTTTCCGGTTTCGATAGGAATGAGTTGCATAGTATTATTGGGTTTTTGAGTTTTGCTTTATGAGGGACAAAGGTAAGTGAATTCTGCCTACCTGCAGTAGGTAAACCTACCTGCGTCAGCAGGCAGGAGTAAAAAATTATAGAAAGTCTGAAGGTCGAAGTCAAAAACAAATAATTTTGATAAAACCCAACAGTTAATAGCAGTAGCATAAGAAGTTTGAGTGTGAGTATTGCGCAAGAGGTTTGGGGAATGAAATGTATTATTTTCGCGAAATAAATATGTTACATGCGAATTTTACTGATCGATAATTTTGATTCGTTCACTTATAATCTGGTGCAGTTGCTGCGCGAAAGCGGGGTGAAACACACGCTTAAAATCGTTCATAACAACATAAAGTTTAGTGATCTGCCAGCAGTTGTTGACAAAGTACTGATCTCGCCCGGACCTGGTATTCCGGAAGAATCGGGTAATCTGATGGCCTTGATAGCACATTATGTCGGGATGCATCCCATTTTAGGGATATGTCTGGGACATCAGGCATTGGCCTTACATTTTGGCGCAAGGATGAGACAATTGCCTCACAGCTTTCACGGGGCAGATCATATGCTGCATCAAACTGCTTTTGCCGGAAGGCTTTTCGAAAGCGTTTCACAAAAGTTTATCGCAGGACGTTATCATTCCTGGATTGTGGATCATGAAACGCTTCCAGAAGTGCTTTTGCCAACCGCTTATGACGAAGCAGGCCGGTTGATGGCATTCCGTCATAAACATTGGCCGATAGATGCTTTGCAGTTTCATCCGGAGTCGTATATGACCACAGAGGGGCAGCAGATGATGCGAAATTGGCTAATGCATTGCTAAAACACGAATGAATTAGTGTGGGAGTAATGAAACAGAGAGAAATTAGAGCTGCTTTTAATTGTTGATTCCTGGTTTATAGATTGCCCACAGCTGACAGCACTTTGCTGCACAAATTCCTTCCATTCAAAACCAAATGCTTTTCAGATTGTTATGGAAGTGAGTAATAAAAAGGATTGAATGCAAAAGAATGTTTTTGGTGAAAAACTGCTTATATGCAGCAATGAGCCGCTCACTGGTTTTTACCGCGACGGTTTTTGTCAGACAGGCTTTGAAGATCGGGGTACGCACACGGTTTGTGCAGTAATGACAGATGATTTTTTAGCTTTTTCAAAAGGTATGGGCAATGATTTACTAACGCCAGTTCCGGCTTATCAATTTCGTGGCCTCAAAGTCGGTGACAGATGGTGCCTGTGTGCCAGCCGCTGGCTCGAAGCCCATCGCGAAGGCGTGGCTCCTCAGCTTGTTTTGGAGGCTACTCACGAAAATCTTTTACGCTTTATCTCGTTGAGCGAATTGGTAAAATTTGCCTGGAGAAAAGAATAGCCATGTCTCAATCCAAACCAAATAAAACAAAACAGGCGGTTATAATCGGTGCCGGGATAGCCGGAATAGCTTCAGCCATCAGGCTAAGTGTAAAAGGTTATCGGGTTACGGTTTTTGAAGCCAATGATTATGCTGGTGGCAAACTCACAGCCTTTGAGCAGGATGGTTTTCGTTTTGATGCCGGTCCTTCGCTTTTTACCATGCCGCACTATGTGGATGAGTTGTTTGCACTGGCCGGAAAAAACCCGCGTCACTATTTTAACTACATCAAAAAAGACACTTCGTGTACTTATTTTTGGGACGATGGCATCCGGCTTACCGCTTATGCTGATCAGGATGATTTTGCTGATGAAGCTCATGAAAAACTGGGTGTGCCGGCTTCAAAAGTAGTTAAGCGTTTGCAAAAAGCCCGAAGGATGTATGAGCTTGCCGGTCAGATTTTTATGGAAAAACCGCTCAACCGCTTCAGCACCTGGTGGAGTAAGGATGTGGTAAAAACGCTTTTGCATCTTTCACAGCTGGATCTTTTAAAAAGTATGCACAAGGCCAATGCCGATCAGCTGGAGAAGCCCAAACTTGTTCAGCTTTTCGACCGTTATGCTACCTACAACGGCTCTGATCCTTATCGGGCTCCCGGAATTTTGAATATGATCCCTCACTTAGAACACGGAGTGGGCACTTTTTTGCCTGAAAAGGGGATGCATCAGATCACAACCAGTTTGGTGGCACTGGCCGAAGATCTGGGTGTTAGCTTTCGCTACAACAGCCGTGTGAGCAAAATTATTATCGAAGGAGGCAAGGCGGTTGGTGTTGAACTTGATAATGAAACCTTTAAGGCAGAGGTAGTTCTTTCCAATATGGACATCACACCAACCTATCGAAAACTATTGCCCAAAGTGAAAGCTCCGGAAACCAAACTAAGACAAGAAAAATCAAGTTCGGCTTTGATATTTTACTGGGGGATTAAGAAAACTTTTGCGCAATTAGGTTTGCATAATATATTCTTCAGCGGCAATTATAAACAAGAGTTTGAAGAAATTTTTAAGGGCAAAGTGCCAGCCACTGATCCAACGGTATATGTGAACATTACCTCAAAAGATGTTCCCGGTGATGCACCTGAAGGCTGCGAAAACTGGTTTGTAATGGTGAATGTGCCTACGCATAACGGACAAGATTGGGAGGTGTTGATACCACAATACAAAACGCTTATCATCCAAAAATTGAATATGATCCTGCAAACAGATCTCACCAAACTGATTGTTACCGAAGCAAGCCTCAGCCCGGTCGAAATTGAAAGAAAGACGTTATCGGCTGGTGGTTCACTATACGGTACCAGTTCCAATAGTCGTTATGCTGCCTTTTTGCGTCATCCTAATGATCATTCAAACATCGAAGGGCTTTATTTCGCCGGAGGCAGTGTGCATCCCGGTGGAGGTATTCCATTGTGTTTGTTGTCTGCTAAAATTGTTTCTGAAATAATTCCTCAGCCATGAAAAAATTGCTCACAAACCGATTTTATTTAAGTCTGAGCCTGCTGATAATCGTTTATCTGGTGGGATTTGTAACTGTTTTGCTGGGTCAGGCCGAATCGCTGATGTTGCTTACGCCGTATAATCTTTTGTTTGCTTCCGGACTTTTAATATACAATGCTGAAGGTTTCGACAGGTGCTATGGCAGTTGGCTCCTGATAGTAATGCTTGCAGGATTTTTTGTTGAAGTACTCGGTATAGAAACCGGATTGATCTTTGGAATTTATAATTACGGTGATGGATTGGGTTTAAAGTGGCTCGGCGTTCCACTGATGATCGGGGTAAACTGGGGCGTACTGGTTTTTGGAACGGCAGCTTTGATCCAGCATTTCAAGCTTGCCCGATGGGTGAAAGCTGCCATTGCCGCAACACTAATGGTTTTGTATGATTTTTTGCTGGAACCTGTAGCAGTGCGTTTTGATTTTTGGAGCTGGGCAGGAGGATCGATTCCTCTTCAAAATTACCTGGCCTGGTGGATTATTTCCTTTGGCATGTTGCTCGGGGCATTTTATCTGGTTAAAAACCTGCGCAACCGTTTGGCTATCTTTGTTATAGGCATACAAACTTTGTTTTTTGTTGTGCTTATTCTGGATCAGAATTGAAGCATTCGTTAATCATGAATAACCTCTATCTTACTATTGATTTACTCACGATCTCAGCTCCTCTCATACTGAGTTTTGATAAACGCGTGGCTTTTTACAAGCAATGGAAATACTTATTTCCGGCCATGCTGTTGATGGGCGTCGTATTTATTGCCAAGGACGTGATTTTTGCAACCTCAGGAATTTGGGGTTTTAATGATCGCTATCTGATTGGATTCAGGATGTTGGGGCTGCCGGTAGAGGAATGGCTCTTTTTTGTGGTAGTGCCTTATGCTATCGTTTTCATTTATGCCTGTTTGGTTGTGTATGTTAAAAAGGACATTCTTAAAAGTGTACATCGTCCGTTTTTTGTGGTGTTGAGTGTTGTGTTGTTGGTTGTTGGTGTTATGCACTACGATAGGTTGTACACCTCCGTGATATTTATCCTGACGGCTTTGCTGTTGCTTTATAATGTTTACAAAAAACAGCCCTGGCTCGGTTATTTCCTGTTGGCTTACCTTATTTCTCTGGTTCCTTTTTTGATTGTAAATGGTGCTCTTACAGGCTATTTTACTGAAGAGCCGATCGTTTGGTACGATAACAGCCAGAATTTGGGTATTCGCATCTTAACAATCCCGATTGAGGACAGCATCTACAGCCTGATGATGATGCTGATGATAATACAGGGGATGGAGTGGCTCAGGCGTAAGGAACATCGACATTCTAAGCATGACTTGGTCGCCGAAAATTAAAGCAATGGTTGAATTTTGTTTGGCATTAATTCTCAGAAGAATTTCATCAAGTTGAAACACCTCCTTAACTCAGCCATTTGTTTATTATTTTTAACAACACTTTTCGGTTCACCGGCTTTGTAACATAATCATTGCAACCGGCAGCCAGGGCTTTTTCGGCATCGCCAGCTAATGCGTAGGCTGATTGTGCAATAATGGGTATCTCCGAATTAAATTTTCTGATTTTTCTTGTAGCCTCCAGGCCATCCATCACCGGCATTTTAATATCCATCAGTATCAACACGATCTCCGGATGTTCTTTGGCCATGTTTACGGCGGATTCTCCATCAGCACACTGCAGCATTTTAAAGCCCATCGACTCGAGCAGAATGTGCATATATTCAAAACTGGAGTCGTCGTCTTCGGCAAGCAGGATGAGTTTACTTTCATTCTGATTCACTTCTTGTTTTTCCTGTTTTTCATCGGGTTTTTCGGAGGCGTTCGTTCTTTTCAAAGGTAATGTAACCATAAATTTGCTTCCTTTTCCTGGTTCCGACTCAAGGGTTAGTTCTCCACCCAAAGCTTCGGTATAAGCTTTAACGATAGAAAGCCCGAGACCTGATCCTTCGTGTGCTCTGGTGATATGAATGTCGGCCTGCACAAAGCGTTCGAAGATGGCCTCTATCCTGTCAGCCGGAATACCGATACCTGTATCTTTGACATATAACAGCAATTTTTCTTTTTCAGCATAACAGCCAATCTCAACAGTGCCCTGCTTTGTAAATTTGATGGCGTTTTTAATCAGATTTGTCAATATCCCGTCAAGTTTATGGCGGTCAGTGATCACACAGTCGTCATTTTTGTTGAGCTGATTATTCAATATCAGCTGCAAGCCGGTCTGATCTGTTTGAGGTTTAAAGAAATCGTAATAGTAGCTAAAAACTTCCGACAGGCAAACCTCATCTTCAAACACTTCCAGTTCGCCTGATTCGATGCGCGAAATCTCGATGATGTCGTTGATGGTATCCAGCAATCGCTGGCCGCTTTTGTTTACAATTTTTATATAATCTGCTTTTTCCTCCTCACTAAGGTCAGGTTCTTTGAGCAATTCGAGAAAACCCAGAATGCCATTCATGGGGGTTCTGATTTCGTGGCTCACATTGGCCAGGAAAGCAGATTTTAACTGATCGCTTTCTTCTGCTTTTTCTTTGGATTTAATCAGGTCGGCTATCATTTTTTTGCGTTGCAGCAACAAGGAGAGTTCGTGGGCAACCAGTTCGAGTAGGCGAAGGCTGGAAGCATCATAGGCCTGAGGATCGGTGTAGCTTTGAACGGCCATCACGCCAATCACCTGTTCGCCATCGAACAAAGGAACGCCCATCCAGCAAAGGGGCGCAACATAAGCGGTTGATCTGTTCAGGTTTTGATTCAGGTTCTTAATTTCGTCCTCGCTCAAAAGCAATGATTTTTTGGTGCGGACAATTGTGCCGGAGATTGATTCGGTTACTTGCCAGGATGCGATAAACGACTTTTCGTCGTGCATGATCAATTGTTGCAGCATATCGGTTTCCTGATGATAGGAGGCAACATAAAAGTTAGTAGTATCCAAAACCCGAGCCAATTCGGTACGTGTGAGCTTTAACAAATCATCGATGGATGTTGTACTGATCGACTGCCGCGCAATTTCGTAAAGAATTTGCTGGATGTTGTTGTTATACGTACGCTCTGTAATATCAAGAAAGGTGACTACCGAGCCAATAATTTTTTCGTTTCGGCGGATTGGGAAGGACCAATATTCGACCGGAAAATGACTACCATCTTTTCGCCAGAAAACTTCATTATCAATATGTTTGCCTTTACCCGTTTTGACGGCCTCAAACACACTGCAACCTGATTCGGGTAATAGTGATTCATCAGGATAAGCATAGTGAACCAGGGCGTGAATATTTTTACCAATTATCTCATTTTCATTGGTATATCCCAGCATTTTAACTGTTGCCTTATTACAAAAGGTACAAATTCCCTGTTTATTAATTCCAAAAATCCCTTCAGCTGTTGAATCAAAAATCAGCCGTATAGTGTCGTCACTTTCGCGGAGTTTGTTTTGCATCATTTTTCGGGTGGTAATATCCCGGGCAATACTCAGAATGGCAGGTTGCGCCTGATAATTGATCAGACTGGATGAAACCTCAACAGGAATTAATCGGCCGTCTTTGGTTTTGTGAGTAGTTTCGAACACCTGGATTTCGTCCACAGGCATCGTTTTGAATAGTTCATTAATGGATGCGCTATCCAGTGCTGCATCAATACCAATTAATCCAATCTCAAGCAATTCCTGTTTGGAATATCCCATCACGCTTACCGCTGTTTTGTTCACATCAAGAATATTCCCGTTCAGGTCGATTACCCAAACAGTTTCCGTCATTCCGTCAATCAGTTCGCGGTAGTTTTTCTCGCTTTCGAAAAGTGCGATTTCTGCTTTTTTGGTTTCGGTAATGTCTTCAATATAGCCTTCCAAAAAAAGTAGTTCGCCTGATTCATCAAAAATTCCTTTCCCGCGTTCGAGCATCCAACGTATTTCGCCTTCTGTGGTTTTGATTTGGTATTCTCCGTGGAAAAGGTCTTTGTTATTCAATTCACGATTCCATTGCTCACTTAAAAGCGGTCGAAATTCGGGTAAGATAAGGTCGTTGTAGCTTATTTTTTTGTTGTCAATCAAATCAGCCGGATCGTATCCGGTTATTTTTTTGCAATTTTCGCTGATGTAGAGCATGGTCCAGTTTTCATCGTTGAGGCATCTGTACACAAAGCCCGGCAAATTGGTAATCATTGAGCTAAGCTGGCGTTCCTTTTCGATAAGTTGTTGTTCGGCTTCTTTTATGGAGGTTATGTTGCGGGAAATCCCCTGAAATCCTATTGGGTTGCCTTGTTCATCTCTCAAAAAAGAGATATTCATGCCGATCCAGATCAAACTGCCATCTGCTTTATAATGCTGTAGCTCAACCAGACGACTTCGATTTCTGTCTGCTGTTGAATCTTTTTCCTTTTCCAGTTCTTCTTTAAAAACCTCCTGTATCTTTGCGATTGAGGCAGGAGGGAATTTATCTTCGATTTTTCGTTTTAGGTGTTGCTCAACTGGTTCGCCCACAAGCTGTTCGATGGAGCTACTTACGTAGTTAACATTAAAATCTAAGTCGGTAGTCCACACAACATCAGAGATATTTTCAGCAATCTTGCGGTATTTTTCTTCGCTCTGGCGCAGCTGCTCTTCCATCATTTTTCGGGAAGTGATATCCTGCAAAATACAGAGAGTTCGATCGAAGCTTCCATCCGGATTACGACCAACACGGCCATTGATTTCGAAATGCAGCAGTTTACCGGATTTATGCCTGAGCGCATTAGTGGTGTTTATATTTCCTGCCAGCTTAAAACGATCAAATTCTTCATTGAACTTTTCAGCATAACCCTCCGTAAGTAAATCTCCAAACCAGGTGCCTATCACTTCTTCCCGCTTGTATCCCAGGGTTTTTTCCCAGGTTTGATTTACTTCCAGGATTCTGCCATTTTCATCGAGCGATTGATAACTTAAAGGTGCATTTTTGAAGAGCAATTCAAATTGTTCGCGACTTTCTTTCAGCTCTCTTTGTTTGTTATAATTTTCAGTCTGATCGCTAAACACGATTACTACACCCAGCAAATTCCCCTCTTTATCAATGATTGGTGCTTTGCTTTCATCTATCGGAATTCGGCTTCCATCTTTCGAAATCAAAATGGTATGCCTGGCAAGCCCAACAACTCTTTTACCCGACAAATTCTTTTGAACCGGTTTTTCGGTCTTTTGCTGCAAATCTTTATTGAGAGTCACAAAAACTTCTTCCACTTTTTTATTTTGGGATTCAGCCTCTGACCAGCCGGTTAGTCTTTCAGCAACCGGATTCATATGAATGACGAAGCCTTTGGTATCTGTGGTTATCACCCCATCGCCAATGCTATATAAAGTAGCACTGAATTGTTCCTGCGATTCCATTAATTCCCGGCTTTTGCTTGCCAGGCTGATCCAAAGTTTTTTTTGTCGGTTGTGATAAAACCAGGCCACTAAAGCAGCAAAAAACAAAATCCCTAAGACCACAATAACAGTGATAAGGCTTGTTTTTTTATACAAATCAGCATATAATTCGCTGGTTTCGG
Source organism: Bacteroidales bacterium UBA6229 (assembly GCA_002440975.1). Classification (GTDB taxonomy): domain Bacteria; phylum Bacteroidota; class Bacteroidia; order Bacteroidales; family F082; genus UBA5536. The sequence continues at coordinate 14,333 of DJWN01000063.1, read as the reverse complement.
CCTTTACAATCATTTTCCACGGTAGCGTACCAACCGTATCGATATGGGCTAAAATCTGCCTGCCAATATAGCCAGGACCTTCGTATAAACCAACAAATCCATCGGCAGCTAAAACGGCAGGATTTGAAGTTTCGGCCATCGAAAACATCAACTGCAGCTGCTCATTTTCGCGATACATCACTTGGTTTAAAACCCTTACTGAATCATCTTCCTTTCTCACTAAAAACGTTTCGGCAGTTTTGCTGGGCGTAGGCCAGTTTTTAATTAACGGATAGAGATAACTCTGTGGATTTGTTCTGAAAATCATAACTGCCATAGCCTGTTTATCAGCATTAAACAGTGGTGATACAAATTCAATATGTATAGCTTGATGTTGTTTGCAGTAGTAAAAATCACGCATTTGTATCATTCCTTTTTGTTCTGCCAATGCTGCTGCCTCCCGTGTTTTTTCGTCAACCGTATCCATTTCCGCCACCGCAGTGAATAATACTTCTCCGTTTTTGTTCAGGATGATAATATTATCAAAGCGGTCGTCCGAAAGAATATGATTGTAGGCCTCACGCAACAAAGGGATTGCTGTTGTATCGCCAGAAACTATCTGAGCTGCCAAAACATTGAAAGGGCTTTTTTCTGAAAAAAAGATGGCTTCGGACAAACGTTCTTTGCGCCATTGTTTTAACTGGTTGATTTTGAGTTTGGCAACGGCTTTCAGCTCGTTGTAGCTTTTAAGCTGGGTTTGTTGTCTTTCGAATTGAAAATAATAGAACCCACTCAAACTAATCAGAAGTGCTACTCCGATCACAAGCAAAATAAGCAAAATGGGTACTTTCTGTATAGGGTGATCAGAAAAATGGTTGAACTTCTTCATCTTGGGAGTAATTTAACCGTAACAAATAACGGAAAAAAAGAGGCCAATAGCAAGAAAATTATAATTGTAAGTGGTGGCTTAAAGTGTATTCCTTTTTGTTTTTAGAAAAATTACCACCTTGAAATATTGTCGATCGTTGTCAAAACAATCTTATTTTGGATTAAAACAAACAGCATATCAGTCATTTGACTGATATGCTGTATTTTAGATTATTCTAAGGTAATTTTAGTCTAGTCTATCTCCACCTCAATCCATTTACTGCGATCGGGAGGTGTGGGGGAATTCACATTTTTAACCGGATTTTCTTTCAGTTCGTTGAGTAATACTTCAACGGCTTTTTCGATAGAAGGGTCTTCGCCTTTAGCCAACTTTTCAGGACGGTCGATTACTTCGATATCAGGATATACGCCAATACCTTCGATGATCCAGTCTTCGTTTTCGTCGAAGATGCCGAAGCGTGGCACAGAGATATAACCACCGTCCACCAGGCGTGCATTGCCCGAAATACCAACCAATCCACCCCAGGTGCGTGTTCCGATCAGTTTGCCCAGCCCCAGTTTTTTAAAGAAATACGGGAAGGCATCGCCGCCGGAGGAAGAGTATCCGTTGATAAGCATCACTTTAGGGCCATCATGCGAGATGCCGGGAGCCTTGTCGGGCTGCATGCCGTTGCGATGCCAGTAGGTAAGGGTTTTGCGGTCGAGCAGGTCGGCCATACGGTCGGGAATAAAACCTCCGCCATTATAGCGGTCGTCGATGATCAGGGCTTCTTTGTTATGGTAGGTGTACATACCGCGATGTAGTTCGCGATTTCCTTCAAATGCGGTATTGGGCACGTGGATATACCCGATTTTTCCGTCCGAGAGCTCATCTACCATGGCACGACGTTCGTTTACCCAGTTGAGGTATTTCAGTTCAATTTCGCTTTCAATGGTTTTCACCTGCGATTTTCTACTTGCTTTTCCTTCGGCATTGCTGCTCACTTCCAGTTGGATCAGCCGATCAGCTTTGTTTTCGAGTAATTCGTAGGGATTCATTTCGGTGGTAAGGTCTTTACCATCGATTCGCAGGATATAATCACCTTCTTTCACATCCACTCCAGCTTCGGTGAGTGGTGCGCGGCGGGCCGGGTTCCAGTTTTCGCCTTCATAAATTTTCATGATGCGGTATCTTCCTGCCTTAAGGTCGGCTTCGAGTTCGGCACCCAGAAGTCCGGTATTGATACGCTTTGGACGTTTGATATCGCCCCAGTCCACATAAGCGTGGCCGGCATTGGCTTCCGAAACCAGCTCGCTGAGCACATAATCCACATCAAAGCGGCTTCCGGCATAAGGAATCAGTTCGCCGTAACGTTTGCCAAGTCCTTCCCAATCCACACCATGCAGGTTTTCTACATAAAAGTAATCTCTGAAAATTCGCCATCCGTCTTTGTAGATTTGTTGCCATTCCTTCTGAGGCTCGATTTTCATTTCCAGTTGATCGAGGTTGATTTTACCTGTGCCGGGTTTTTGTCCGGGAGCAATTTTGGCAATACCATAATCGCCACCCGAGCGATACAACATCTGCTTGCCATCGGCTGTGGGTGTGGCACTCCAGGCCTTGTCTATGATTTCTTCTGTTTTTTGCTCTTCCAGGTTGTAGCGCATAATTTTTCCATCGCTGCTGTAGAGCAGGCCGCCATCCACAGCTCCCAAAATACGGTAGCTGCCGGATGAAACCGGAAGGGCTTCGATGCGTCCATTGATGCCTTCGAAAGCGATACTTACTGCGATTTCTTCAGTTGAAGGTTTTTCTTCTTTTTTCTTGTCTTTTTTGTTTTCTTCTACCTTTTCGACAGCTTTCACGGGCTCCTCATCTGATTTGGGTGGCATCAGCCGGGTGCCGTCATTTTGCAATGCAACAGCATAAAGGCGGGCAGCTTTGTTGTAGAGGTAGTTGAATTCGAAGCTCGAAAACTCCAGGTTGAAATCGCGGTTAGAAACGAAAAAGATAAACTTGCCATCTTTGCTGAAAACCGGTGACCAGTCGTTGAACTGATCATCCGTGAGCTGAGTGGATTCAGCAGATGCGATATTGTAAACCCAAATTGCTGATAGGTCGTTATCAGCTTCTTTGGTGTAAGCGATCCATTGCGAATCGGGCGAGAAGGCGTAGGAGCGGATTTCGCTGCGGGTAGCCTTGTCAATGGCTTTTTGTGTGCCTGCTGTCACGTCAACCAGCCACAGTTGCATGGTGCGATCGGAATAAACCAGGTATTTGCTGTCGGGCGACCAATCTGCTTCGTATTTCCATGCCGATGAGCCATTGGTTAGTTGGCGGGGAGTAGCATCGGCTTTGTTTTCGAGCAGGTAGATTTCGTATTCACCTGTGGCATCAGAAAAATAGGCGATGTATTTACCATCGGGCGACCAGCTGGGATAGATTTCGCGGACGCCCTGAGTTTGAGTGAGGTTGATGGTGTTGCCATTTTCGGCCGGGACCGAAAAGATATCACCTCTGGCATCGAAAAGCACGCGTTTTCCGCTTGGCGAAATATTATAACTGTGTATATCGTCTTTTACGTTTTTGTAGTAGGCTTTGAGCCCGGGATTGTCGAAGTTGAGCCTGACTTCAATTTTTGTGTTAGAATTGGCAGCTAAATCGTAAACATAAAGGTAACCGCCATTTTCATAAACTACCTTACCATTTTTGCCGGAGGGCCACATCACATCAAAATCTTTGAATTGTGTGAGTTGCTCGGTGTTTTTGCTTACTGTGTTATACCGATAAAGGTTAAGGCGCAGATCGCGGTTGCTGGCAAAGATGATGTCGTTGCCCTGCCAGACAGGCCATTGGTCGGCACCTTTGAAATTGGTGATTTGTTCGGAACTGTTGTTGTTCAGGTCGTAAATCCAAAGATCAGTAGCACGTCCGCCTTTGTATCGTTTCCAGGTGCGGAATTCGCGATCCACGGGAGTGAAACAGAGCATATTATCGTTGGGCGAAAGTGCTGCAAAGCCACCATTCATGATGGGCAGCGGTTCTTCTAATCCGCCTTCGATATCGACCAGATAATAACGTCCGTTGCGTTCGCCAAATGGAGTACGGTTGGCACGAATCAGGATTTTCTTACTATCTGAAGTCCAGCCCATTACAACATGATCAAAACCACCTCGCGGAGGCATCACGCCAACGGAATTGTACCAGGTGAGTTGTTTGGCTTTGCCGCCTTCGGAAGGCATCACCCAGATTTGTCGGCTACCCGAATATTCGGCCGAAAAGGCGATCCATTGGCCATCGGGCGAGATTTTTGGAAATAATTCGATCCCTTCGTGTGAGGTAAGCTGACGGGCTTCTCCTCCGGCAGCGTTTACCGTCCACAGGTCGCCGGCATACACAAAAGCAATTAGGTTGTTGTTGATGTCGGGATAACGCAGCAATCGCGCATCATCCATTGCTTTAAGGCTTCCCGAAAACAGGATAAACAGCAGTAAGGCTGTTAACTTATGGGTAAATGATGACATAAATTTGATGGTTTAAGGCTTGCTGATAATAGCTATCAACAAGCAGTATTTGAAGGCGAAAGATACATAAAGTTTCAAAAATTGCATCTAAAAATCAGTATTTGGTTGTTTTGTTCAATTCATTTGCAGAAACAGGCCAGAAAACAATGGAATACTGGCTGTTTTGTCGTACATTTATACTTCCAAATACACTGCTTACATCAAGGAAAAAGTTAGGCTCTTTTTCGTTTTCTCTATTCGTAATCCTCTTGATGATTACTGCATGCTCGTCGGCAAAAAAAATTAAGGAAATGAAGCTTGCCGAAAATGTCGATCTGGAGCGATATGTGGGTAGCTGGTACGAAATGGCCCGTTTTCCGCATAGTTTTGAAGAAGGTTTAGTGGGTGTTACTGCTACTTACACCCTTATGGAAAATGGCAGGATAGAAGTTATAAATGAGGGCTATAAACATAGTTTGGATGGCAAGCTGAGTCGTGCTGTTGGCAAGGCAAAAGTAGCCAAATCGGGCAATCCGGCTCATTTGCGTGTAAGTTTTTTCTGGATTTTTTATGCTGATTACCTCATTTTAGAACTTGATGCTGACTATCAATATGTGTTGATAGGCAGGAGTTCGGATAAATACCTTTGGATTTTGGCCCGTGAACCACAATTGGATGAAAAAACCTATATCATGCTTGTTTCAAAAGCCCGTGAGCGTGGTTATGATGTGAGCAAACTGGAGCGGGTGCCGCAGCTGGTGGAATGAATAATTTTTTGTATTTAATACAACAAAATAAACTCAGAAGAGTAATAAACAGGAAAATACGTAAATTTGTAAATAAAAAATATGGACTTACAAACCAGAAAGTTAGTATTTATCGAGGAGTTTATTCGCCTGCAGAATGAAGAAATTATAAGCGGACTGGAGAAACTTTTAAGGGCTAAAAAGATTGAGCAATTTGAAAAGAACATTTCTCCAATGAGTCTGGAACAATATTGCCTCGAGATTGACCAGGCAATGCAGGATTCTAATGATGAAAAGATTACCTCTGCAAATGAGATAAGACAAAAGATTAAAAAATGGGCTTAATTGTTTATTGGACTCATTTTGCTGAGAATAAATTAGAGGATGTCTATAATTATTATCGTGATAAAGCTGGTGAAATTATTGCGATAAAGCTCATAGACGGAATAGTATTACATTCTTTAAGATTAGAGATACACCCGTATATGGGTCAAAAGGAATTATTGTTCGATGACAATAAGCATGAAATCAGGTATCTGGTATATAAAACTACAAAATTGTCTATTGGATAAACACATATAAGAATAGGATTGAAGTGCTTAACCTTTTTGATTGCAGACAAAACCCAGAAAGGATAAAGACATACTAATGAATAGGTTGAGTTTTAAAGTTGATTGAAGCATAGAAAATTAGAGTAAAGACTAAAATTCGGCCGTTTAAGGAAATTGATGACCAAAAACCACTATCATCATTTTTTTCTGTTTTATAACCTTGTACAAGGGGAAGGACATTTTTCTTTGATACTTTCGTGCTATCCCTAAAGCAGATGGCCGAGACAAATGCCAATAGTTTGATAAGTAAAGAATCGACCTTGTAGAGCACCTTGGTTTAATTATAGCAAAGCTACTGAGCTTTGTTATAGTTTTGGGATCAACAAGCTTTATTCCTATCAAAATGAACTTTATTCACCTAATTTTAGCTTCTGTGGACGTGAAGTAGCAATGGAGTGTTGAGCCGAAACAGAGGAATTTCTCCATTCATTTTTTAAGGCAGAAAAATTTCCGTAGATTTTTAGTTTTGATTTCCATTCAATAAAATATTTAAAATCAATACTAAAAACGCTGACAAACGGTTACAAACGATTATATCCGTATGTACTCGGTAATCATACGACTCTGCGTATCAGCCCACTGTAATTTTGCCTCATCGTTCTTTCACAACAAACTTTAATTTTTTATTCACTAAACATTTACTCTCATGACAACTTTAAACAACACCGTACAATTGATCGGCCGCGCAGGCCTCGATCCTGAAATCAAAAACTTTGAAAACAACCGCAAACGTGCACGTTTTTCGATCGCCATTACTAATTATTACTATAATCAGAATGGTGAGCGCGTAGAAAACACCCAATGGCATCAACTGATTGCCTGGGGCAAAACCGCCGAAGTGGTCGAAAAAATAGTGAAGAAGGGCAGGCAACTTGCAGTGACCGGTACATTGACAAATCAAAGCTGGCAAGATCAGGCCGGAAGTAAGCATCAGAAAACAGAAATCGTGCTTAACATGATCCAGGCTTTTGGGAAAATGGCCGGATAGGCATACGGTTAAATTCCGTTTTTGAATTTTAAACTTTACCCATTCATTAAACACTTGAAAATCATGACAACAATTAACAACAGCATTCAACTCACCGGACGAGCCGGTAACAACCCAACAATCAAAAACCTTGAAAATGCACGCAAAATGGCACGATTTGCTTTTGCAACCAGCAACGCAACAACCAATGCAAATGGTGAGCGTATCTCTCAAACCCAATGGCATCAGGTAGTAGCCTGGGGCAAGCTGGCAGATGTAGTTCAGATGCAGGTGAAAAAAGGCAGGCAAGTGGCTATCAGTGGCAGGCTTAGCAGCCGAAACTGGGAAGACCGCAGCGGGCAAATGCGCACCAAAACAGAAATAGTGCTGAACGAAATACATAGTATCAGCTAATCAACAAAACCCATTTTTTGAAATCAAAATTATTCATTCATTAAATACTTGAAAATCATGACAACTTTAAACAACACCGTACAATTGATTGGCCGTGCAGGCTTCGATCCCGAGATCAAAAGCTTCGATAAAGAGCGTAAGATGGCTCGTTTTTCCATCGCCACAAACAGTTATTACTATAATAAAAACGGCGAACGCGTTGATGATACCCAGTGGCATCAGGTGATTGCCTGGGGCAAATCAGCCGAAGTGGTAGAAAAACTCGTCAAGAAAGGCAGAGAAGTTGCTGTTAGCGGCAAGCTAAACAATCGCAGCTGGGAAGACAAGGATGGCAACAAACGCTATATCGTCGAAATCGTGTTAAATGAAATTCACGCTTTTGGCAAAGCAGCTGGTTAAGCAGTAACAAAATTGAATCAACAGAAATCGTATATTTTTTAATTTAAACACTTGATAATCATGACTACAATGAACAACTTCGTACAATTAATCGGCCGGGCAGGTAACGATCCCGAAATCAAAACCTTAGAGAATGATCGCAAAATGGCCCGGTTCAGAATGGCCACTTCAACCTATTACATCAATCAAAAAGGTGAGCGTGCTGAGGACACCCAATGGCATCAGCTGGTTGCCTGGGGCAAAACCGCCGAATTGGTTGAAAAGCTGGTGAAAAAGGGAAAGGAAATGGCTGTAAGTGGTAAGCTCAACAACAACAGCTGGGAAGATGCCGAAGGCAATAAACGCTACAGTGTAGATGTAGTGGTAAACGAAATCATGGTGTTTTAGCACTAAAGCTGTATGAAAAGCAAAAGCGGCTGACAGTTGACTGTCAGCCGCTTTTTTTATAGACTTTTTAAAGTGGGTTTGCTGTTACCCTTGTTTTGATTTCAATTTGTAAGGTAAACTGTACACCGCCTTCGCTCACTGTTCCGATCATAGCAGTGGTGAATGGGTTGAGCGATTCCAAGATAGCCTGTACATTATTCCACTGATTGTTTGCATTATCCATTACGAGTTCGGTGCCAACAGCCAGCTCTACATCATTGTATGTCCAGATTGCCGGAGTCATACTGCCCGAAGTAAAGGAGATCTCAGCATTTTCGAGCACAACACTTTTACTGATTTCCGTAATGGTAGCTTTAACTTCTTTTATTTCTATTTCTTTGATTTTGTTGCCATATTCAGCAAAATCGCTGTTTGACAATGGATCAATTGTTGCTTCAGCATTGAAAGTGGCACTTTTTGATTCGGCCGGAACATCAATATTCAGATCACTCTTAAAGTTTGCTTCGAATTTTACATCAAGTAATTCTTTTGCTTTTTCACATCCCGGGCTGAATATAAACACTGTTGCGAGCAGCATGATGATTTTGGTCATTGCTTTCATAATTGTATAATTTTTGGTTTTGTGAATTTGAAGCAAAGGTGCAGTTTTTTTTCTAAAAAGTATTTATTTAGAAATGTTTAACACCTTTCAACTGCTTAACGTTTCCAAAACTGAGGGGAAAAAAGTATTAAAACGGTCAAAATCTCAAGCCTGCCCATCAGCATCAAAAAAGAGAGCAACCACTTGGCTGGCCAGGGCATAAAAGCATAATTATCTACCGGTCCCACCTGTCCTATTGCCGGACCAATATTACCCAAACTGGATATTGAGGCACCCACAGCAGTTTGAAAATCAAGGCCCATTGCCGAAAGCGCAATCATCCCCAGCGAAAAAATGAGTATGTACATCAGGAAGAATGCCATTACTTTATAGATTATATCCTGCGAAACAGATTTTTTGTTGAACCGAACCGGCAAGATCGCATTTGGATGAAAGGCACGTTTTAGTTCCATTCGCGAATTTTTGAGCAGCAGCATCTGTCGTATTATTTTGATGCCTCCACTGGTTGATCCGGCCGAGCCGCCAATAAACATCAAAATAAAGATCAGCATCCAAAGAATGGTAGGCCACATCAGGTAGTTGGCCGTTGCATATCCGGTGGTAGTAAGGATAGAAGTTGCTGTAAAAAGAGCATCTCTAAAGGCTGCCTCAGGATGGGTTTTACTGTTCAGGAGTAAACCGATCGTAATAAAAAAGCTTATAAGACCAATAACAGTCAGGTATCCGCGAAATTCTTCATCTTTAAAAACCCTTGCCAGTTTGCCATGAAGCGCAAAATAATGCAAGGTAAAATTAGTCCCGGCAAAAATCATAAAAATGATAATCACATATTGGCTATAGGCCGAAAACGTTGCTATACTTTCGTTTCTTGTCGAAAATCCACCGGTTGACATAGTGGTGTAGGCATGATTGATGGCATCAAAAAAATCCATTTCGCCAGCCCAAAGCAATAAAGTCTGGATCAGTGTAAACAACACATAAATACCCCAAAGTCTTTTAGCCGTAGCTGTTATCCTTGGATGTAGTTTGTCGTATGTTATGCCAGGCATTTCAGCCATAAAAAGTGCCATTCCGCCAATGCCTAACACGGGTAAAACCGCCACCGTAAACACGATAATACCCATCCCGCCAAGCCATTGTGTAAGGCTACGCCAATAAAGCAAGTCTTTTGGCATAGCTTCAATATCGGTGAGTATTGTGGCACCTGTAGTGGTAAATCCTGAAATGGTTTCGAAAAAAGCATCCGTAAAATTTGGTATCGTACCACTGATATAGTATGGCAAAGCTCCAAACAGCGAGATCAATATCCAGGTGAAACTTACAATGATATAGCCTTCACGTTTCCCTATATTTTTGGATGACTTTCGGTTGAGCAAAAACATCAATCCGCCCACAAAAATGGTGATAGTTCCTGATACAGGTATTGCAAGGCATTCCAGGTTACAATATTTAATGGTAAATGGCAAGGCAGTAAACATGAATATCCCTTCCACAAGAAGCAGAAAACCAATGATACGGATGATCATGCTGTAATTGATTTTGCGTAGAAAGCTTTTCATGATTTATTTAGTGAAAAAGCTTTTCGATTTTGTGAATGGCATTTGGAAGTGCAAAAACGACCACTTTATCATTTTCCTCTATCTGAAAATTGCCCATGGCGATAAAGCTTTCATCGCCTCGAACTATTCCGCCAATAATTGCCCCTTCGGGGATGTTCAATTTTTTGATTGGTTTACGCGTAACCGCTGATCCCGAGCGGGCGATCAGCTCCATCGCATCAGCTTCGATACCACTGAGGCATTTGAGCGAGGTTACTTCGGCTCCCATGGTATAGCGTACCATATAACTAGCAGCAATCAGTTTTTTATTGATAATGGTATCAATACCAATATTTTGCGAGATATCAATGTAATCAATATTTTCGACCAGTGCAATGGTCTTTTTCACACCATAGGTACGAGCCTGCAGACAAGTTAGAATATTGGTTTCGGTATTGTTTGTCACGGCAATAAAGGCATCAATATTCCTGACATCTTCATCTTCAAGAAGCTGAAGGTTTCGGGCATCCCCATTTACAACTAAGGTGTCCTCCAGGTAATCTGTCAGAAAAATACAGCGTTCTTTGTTTTTTTCGATCAGCTTGATGTTCATTTCCTTTTCGAGCCTTTTGGCTGTGATTCGTCCCACACGGCCACCACCAACCACCATTACATTGTGTATGTCGTGCTGAATTTTGCCTCCCAGATGCAATAGATTTTCGATGGCTTCGGGCTTGGTGATAACGTAGGAAAGGTCGTTTTCCAGGAAAACATCATCTCCATAAGGAATAAAAGTCTGCCGGTTTCGATGTACGGCTATTGCTCTAAAATCGAGATGTTTATATTCGTTTGCGATCTCGTTCAAACTTTTGTTTAATACGGGAGCACCCTTTTCGAGTTTGATCATAAACAGCTGAAGCTTGCCATCCGAAAAATCAAAGACTTCGGTGGCGGCCGTTTGTTTGAGCAGGGTGATGATTTCCTGAGCAGCAATATCTTCGGGTGAAACCAGTCCGTCAATGCCCAATTCCTGATAAATCTTCCAGCTTTCGGCACTCAGGTTTTCCATCGTATTTACTCGGGCAATCACTTTTTGTGCACCCAGTTTTTTTGCCAGTATGGCAGTCATCAGGTTGATGTGTTCATCATGCACCACTGAAATCACCAGATCGGCCTTGCGAACATTGGCACGTTGCAGAACGCCTATCGAAGTTGAATCGCCTGTGATAGTCATCAAATCGGTATGCGATTCGATCATTTTAAGTAAGTCTTCATGCGGATCGACAATGGTGATGTTGTGGTTGCTGTTTACAAGTGCTTCGGCCAGATGCAAGCCCACTTCACCATCACCCGCAATTACGATATTCATTTTAATATAGTTTTGGGCGGTAAAATTATCATTTTATCCCGTCTTATGTCAAATTATCCGTGAGATATCATTTTCAATGGTTTAGAAGCAATAATTTCAGGGATTTTAAATACCAACTGCTAAGTGTTGATATCAAAGGAATCCCAGTCGAGACTTACATTGAATTTCTCTCTGAATCGAATCAATTTGGATTTGTCGAGTGAAGCAACAAGCAGTGCTTCTTTTTCTGCAATCGCTTGCGCCACAGGCTGTCCTTTATAATCGAGCAAGCACGAATCGCCCTGATAGGAAATACCTTCGGGATCGGCACCAATTCTGTTTACACCCAGCACATAAGCCATATTTTCTATTGCCCGGGCTGTGAGCAACTGCTGCCACGGAAGAGATCGCACGGCTGGCCAGTTGGCAACAAAAAGCAACAGATCGTATGCAAATTCGCCATTTTGCAGGGTGTTTTTACACCAAACCGGAAATCTTAGGTCATAACAAACCAATGGTTTTATTTTCCATCCTTTGAGCTCAACAAAAAGTTGTTGCTCTCCCGGGCGGATGCGTTTGTGTTCGCCTCCAAGTCTGAAAACATGCCTTTTGGCGTAGGTTTTATACTTGCCATCGGGCTGCATCCAAATCAGGGTGTTTTGAAATCCGGAATCAGCCTTGAGCAGGATGCTCCCTGTGATAACCGACTGGTAGTAGGCTGCCAGTTTTTGCATCCATTGCATTGTTTTTCCTTCTTTAGGTTCGGCCCATTTTTTAGGATCAACCGGAAAGCCAGTCGTAAAAGTTTCGGGCAGTACGATTAAATCGGTCTGTTGCTTTATGCCAGCAACCAGGGTTTCAATATGATTCCGGTTGGTCTCCGGATTTTCCCAATGCAAATCGGTTTGAATAAAGGCTAAGCTTAAATCTTGCATAATATTTCGGTGGCTTTTTGAAGGGTTTCATCGGTTTTGGCAAAGCAGAATCGCAGCTGATGATTGTTGATGTTCTGGTGGTAGAAGGGAGCCAGCGGAACCGAAGCGATGCCATGCTCTTTGATAAGCTTTTCGGCAAATTCCATTTCGGTCAGCTCGCTGATAGCACTGTAATCAAGCACCTGAAAATAGGTTCCTTTGGCGGGGGTGATTTTAAAACGGGATTGACTTATGTGTTGTATAAAGAAGTCTCTTTTCTGCTGGTAGAAACTACTCAGTTGTTGATAATGAACCGGATTGCTGAGGTATTCGGCAATGGCATGTTGGATGGGTGTGTTCACGGCAAAAACAACAAACTGATGGAGTTTTCTAAATGCCGCCATCAGGTTTTCGGGAGCCAGCAGATAACCCATTTTCCATCCGGTGGCATGAAAGGTTTTGCCAAAAGAGGCTGTCACCAGACTTCGGCTTGCAAGTTCTGGATAGCGGCAAACACTTTGGTGTGTGTTTTCATCAAAGATAAGGTGTTCGTAAACTTCATCGCTGAGGACGAGTATATCGGATTGTCGGGTAAGTGCTTCCAGGGCTTTGAGGTCCTGTTCGGTCAAAAGGCTTCCGGTGGGGTTGTGCGGACTGTTGATAACAACCATGCGCGTACGATTGTTCACCATGCGTTTTACTTCGTCCCAGTCGATATGAAAATCAGGTTGTTTGAGTTGGGCATATTTAACCAGGCCACCACAGGCTTTCACTGCCGGAGCATAGCTGTCGTAGGCCGGTTCAAAAACGATCACTTCATCGCCTTTGGCAACAAAAGCTGCAATAGCTGTAAACAAGGCTTGTGTAGCTCCTGCCGTAACCGTTATTTCTGTGTCGGGCGAATAGTTGATCTGGTAGGTGTTAAAAACTTTTTTGGCTATTGCTTCACGCAGTTTAGGAAGTCCGGGCATGGGGGCGTATTGGTTGTGTCCTTGGCGCATGGCTTTGTTTACCAGCTCAATCAGTTGGGCATCAATGGGAAAATCGGGGAAGCCCTGCGAAAGATTTATGGCCTTGTGTTCGGCTGCCATTTTTGACATTACAGCAAAAATGGAGGTTCCGGTTTGTGGTAGCTTGGAAGGAATGTTACCTTGAAATTGCAGCATAAGCTCATCGTTTTGGTAGTTTGCAAATTTAAGGGTTTTAGTAAGATGAGCTGACCATCATCAACTATTCCTGCTTTATCCAAAGCACTGAATTGTCAGTATCATATTCATTTTCTTCGTAATAGGGATTGTCGGGATCAACAATCCACTCGCCATCGAAATGAATTTGTAAGCATATCTTCCGGGAGGCAGGTGGATAGGAAAGATCCAGCCATTGCTGCGTTGTTGTATGCGGTATCCGTCATGTCGCCATCCGTTGAAGCTGCCTGTTACGATCACTTCGATGGCATCGCTGTGATTTTCAAGCGTAAAAATATGATTGGGTTCAACGGCAATTAAAGAGTTCAGATAAGGTGGTTACCCAATGGTGTAAGGGTTTGCCGGATCGTGTATCCACCTGCCATCGATGATATATTTGTATTCGTGCAGGCCGGGCGCAAGGGCATAACTGGTTTCCCATCCAAAGTCTGTATGGGTTAGCCTGATCTCATCTTGATTGCAGTTGTTGAAGCTACCGGTTAAGATCACTTTATTTGCATTGGAAAAACCGGGCAGCCTGAAATCTATCAGTTTACCAAAACTTAGTACGGAGTTGATATTGCCTGATTCATCGGTTCTGCTGTCTGGATTTTCGGGGTCGGGGATCCAGTTGTCGTCCACTATAAATTTATAGGTATGGGTTCCCTGTTGCAGATACATTGGCAGTTCCCAGCCGTCAGCAGTTGGCTGCAAAAACAGCTCGTTTGGGTTCCAATTGTTAAAACTGCCTGCCAGCTTCACTTTTTTTGCTTGTTCATAACCTTTGAGCTTAAAAGTGTAGTTGTACACAAAAACTACTGAGTTGTTAATGCCGTGTTCGTTGTTTTCTTTAGTATCTTATCAATAATATTCG